>JAHCKF010000099.1 GCA_026125925.1 Pseudolabrys sp. | reverse complement strand
CGCGCGCGGCCGCATCGGCTACGCCTTCGATCGCTTCCTGCCCTACGTCACGGGCGGTCTCGCCGTCGGCGACGTGAAGACTTCGGCGACCGGTTTCGGCAGCTCGTCGGAGACCAAGGCCGGCTGGACCCTCGGCGGCGGCGTCGAAGCCGCCATCTCCGGTCCGTGGACCGCGAAGGTCGAGTATCTCTACGTCGATCTGCAGGACGCCAGCGCGCCGCTCGGTTCGACCACCGACTTCCGCAGCAACATCGTTCGCGGCGGTTTGAACTATCGCTTCTAAGCAGCGTCAAACAACAACTCTGCGAAAAACCCCGGAGCTTCCTCCGGGGTTTTTTGTTGTCCGGCCGGCATGGCTGTTGCGTCCGCGCAACAGGCGCGAAGTTCCTGCATTAACTCGCTGAACCGCCTGTGCCGCACCGGAACAGTTCGAGGGAACGCGCGTTTCAATTGGCATCGGGGGACGGCGCAGCCGCGTCCGTCCGAATGTCTCACATTCGAGTGATGAGGTGCGTCATGAAAAAGCTTCTTCTCGCCACCGCCGCGGTCGTCGCGATGGGTGTGGTTTCCGCGCAGGCCGCCGATCTGCCGCGTCAGGTGAACAAGGCGCCGGCCTATGTGCCGCCCGCGCCGGTGCTCTACAACTGGACCGGTCCCTATGCCGGTATCAGCGGCGGCGGTTCGTTCGGTTCGGGCTCCGATGCCGGCATCGTCGGCGGTACGCTCGGTTACAACTTCCAGAGCGGCCCGTGGGTGTTCGGCCTCGAGGGCGACATGAACTGGCTGAGCCACACCAACGCCGCGGTTCGCAATAACTGGCTCGCCACCATCCGCGGCCGCCTCGGTTACGCGATGGGTTCGAACGGCTCGATCCTGCCGTACATCACCGGCGGCGCTGCGTTCGGCGATGTCAGCAACTCGGTCGCGGGCGTCGGCATGGTGAGCGACAATGAAAGCGGCTGGACCCTCGGCGGCGGCGTTGAAGCCGCTATCTCGGGCCCGCTGACCGCCAAGCTCGAATATCTCTACGTCGATCTCGGCGACGGCCCGACCTTGGCCGGCGTCGGCTCGAACTACCACTCCAACATCGTCCGCGCCGGCCTCAACTACCGGTTCTGATCGACGTTCGAGCACTCCAAGACTGCTGAGCAGACTGCAAAGCCCCGGCCTTCGTGCCGGGGCTTTTTTATCGCGTCATGCGCCGGCGCGCGCGGCTCACGCCGGTTTGGTTTTGGCGAAAGCCGGCACACGCGCCGCAAACTGATCGAGCCACGCGACAAGCTTTGGATGGTCGGGGCGCCAGCGCCCTTCGAGGCGGAGATCGAGATAACCCAGCGCGCAGGCCAGCGTGATCGGGCCCACATCCGGGACCTCACCGATCGCCGGTGGCGAAGCTTCGAGCACGGCGAGCGCGCGGTCGATCTTGCCGAGCTGGCGATCGATCCAGGCCTGCACCTTCATCTCCGGTTTACGGAAACGGCCCTCATAGACGATGAGCAGCGCCGCATCGAGAATGCCGTCGCACAGCGCCTGCATGCGCAAGGCGGCGAAGCGCGCCTTCGGTTCGCTCGGCAGGATGCGGCCGCCGCCGGCGAGGTGATCGAGATATTCGAGGATGACCGGCGAGTCGAACAAGGTCGTGCCGTCTTCCAAGACCAGCGTCGGGATCTTGCCGAGCGCGTTCTGGTCGAGAAAGGCCGGCTCCGGCGCGATGGTGTCGGCATCGCTCAGCTCAATACGTTCGCTGAGGCCGAGAATGTCGGCGGCGATTTTGACTTTGCGCACGAAAGGCGAAGCGGGGCTGTGACGCAGGATCATCATGGCGCATTCCATCATTGACGCAATTGACGCGGCCCCTCACGCGCGGGTTCTCACTGGCCCACGCTGATGATGGCACCGTTGTCTGCTGACGCGCACGGAAGGTGCGCGCTTGACGATCCCTTACCGCATAACCGCGCGGCGCACGCAAGCGCGGTCAGCGCCGCCGCGGCTAGCTGACGATGAGGTTGACCGCCTTGGGACCCTTGCCCTTCTTGTCCGGCTCGACGTCGAAGGTGATCTTCTGACCTTCGTTCAGAGACTTCAGCCCGGCCTGCTCCACGGCGGTGATATGCACGAACACATCGCGCGCGCCGTCGTCCGGCTTGATGAAGCCGTAACCGCGTTCGGTATTGAAGAATTTGACGACACCAGTTTGCGCCATCGAGAAGCTCCTCCCGCACTGCTCTTTTCACCGGCCCCACGCACGGTGAATCGACACGGCTTTCACGGACGGAGAAATCTCTGGCCTGACCGGGCCTAGTTATTCCGCCGGCCCCCCACAGGAGGCGGAAACGCCATTGCCAACCGACGAACTACACACCAAGTCCGCCCGCGTGGAAAGAGATTAGTGAGGGCTCAGGCGCCCGGCTTGCGCGGTGCAGCAGGCGCCGCTTCGCCGGCCAGCCAGTCGACGCGCATGCTGCCCTCGCCCGGTTCGCGCTCGAGCAGCTGCGCCAGCGGCGGCAGCAGCGCCTGTAATTCGCTCTCCAGCGTCCAGGGCGGATTGACCACAACGAGGCCGGAGCCGTTGAGCCGGCTCTGGTCCTTGAGCTTCGAAACTAACAACTCGGCCCGCAGCACCTTGGCGACCCCGAGCTTGCGCACACGCTTGGCGAGTGCATCGGCTTCGCCGCGCCCCTTAATCGGATACCATAGCGCGTAGATGCCGGTCGCCCACTTGCGATGGGCCAGGCCCAGGGTGTGAGACAGCCGATGGAAGTCGGCGTCCTCCTCGAACGGCGGATCGACCAGCACCAGACCGCGGCGCTCCGGCGGCGGCACATACGCGGTCATGGCCGACCAGCCGTCGGTGGCGATCACCTTGATGCGGCCGTCATGGCGCAGGTGACGCTCGAGTTGGCCTGCCGCCTTCGGTTCGACCTCACAGGCAATCAGGCGGTCGTTGGCGCGCAGGAAGGCGCGCACCAGCGCCGGCGAGCCGGGATAGAGCTTGACCGTGCCGCGCTCGTTGAGTGCTCCGACGACGTCGAGATAGGGCTCGAGCAGCGCCTTGGCGCGGTCCGGCAGTTCGCCCGCCGCTGCCGCCGCGACCAGCCGGCCGATGCCGGCCTGCCATTCACCGCCGCGCTGCGCTTCGGACGTTGTCAGATCATAGAGCCCGCCGCCGGCATGGGTATCGATGACGCGGAACGCCGCCGGCTTCTCGGTGAGATAGCTGAGGATGCGGCACAGCACCGCGTGCTTGAACACGTCGGCGACGTTTCCGGCATGAAAGGCGTGGCGATAGTTCAACGCGTCGGTCCCTGAAGGCTGATGCCGACCGGTTACGCCATTATCGCCGGAGCTTCAACGCGGGGCGCGGCGCAGGCCGAATTCACGCCGCGGCGGCACCCAGCGCGGCGGCGGCGCGGGCGGGTCGCGGCGCAGCGCGTTGACGCTCTGCCGCAGCGCCAGGCGCCACCGCGCCGGCACCCCCGCCGCACGCAACAACCGCCGCAGCGCGAGCCACGCCAGTCGCGCCATCACCCACAACGCCGCGACCGCGCCGAGGCCATGCATGGCGGCAGACAACATCGGCTGCTCAATCGCCAGCGGCCACAGCGCCATATAGCTGAGGCCGACGAACCAGACCGCAAAACTGAGGTAATTCCAGACCCGATTCATCGCCCGCGCTCCCGCCGGTTCCGGCAAGCCGCGTTAATCTGCGTCAATCGTGATTCAAATTTAAGGGACAATCGAGGAGGACGCGAAAGCTTTGCCCGCGAAATACCCGCGAGCGTTAGCAGCGGTTTAATGCGATCACAGACTCGCGCAGAGCCCGTCGCAAGCGCGGCACGCAACAGCGGAAGGTGTCGCAAATCGGCACCGATCGCGGCGAATAAACAACCGGCCGTCAGCCGCCGCGGATCGCCGGCATCACGACTCTGTCGCGGCGGCAGGCGCGGCGCGTCATTTCAGGACAAGCGCGAAACGCGAAGTCCTTGCCGATGCAGATGCGCACTTCGCTCAGGCGCTTGCTGTCGCAGGTGACCGCAAGTTCATCATGCGACAGACCGGGATTGGCCTTGATGAAAGCGCTCGCGACTTCGCCGGGCGACACCATCACCGGCTTGGCATGGTCGAGAAACTGTTCGGGTATTTTCACCACCGACCGCGCCTTGCGCACCGCCTCGAAATAGGCGCCGGCTGACAGGCCCGAACACGTGCCGTGGCGATCCCACTCGTGATAGACGAGCCGCGGGCTCGGCATCAGATCGAGCATGGCGCCGACAATGGCGCGGTTGAGCCGCGGCGCCGGCACCTTGCAGTAGGACGGGAAGCCCCGATCGTATTGCGGCCACAAGCCGTGCACGACGAAGGCGAAAGGCCGCCCGGCACATTGCTGATCGCGCGTACGGCCGCCATTGCGTTCGGCCGCCGCCTCGCAATAGGACGGCGACCACGACAGCGACAGCACATAGAAATCGAACTGGCCTGGCGCGTTCTGCCGCCGGTCTGTCTGCGCGAAGGCGACGACGGCAAATAGGAACACGAAACACGAGGCGACCGCGCCGGTGCGCGCCGCCCGGCCGAACCAGCCGACCACCCGCCGGCCGCGTTTGGCCGCTTGGTCGAAAGCGCGCTGCGTTGGCGTTGGCGGCTGCTGGCTAGGCGTCATCGCGCCCCCCCGGAAGAACAAAGCCCGAATTGATCTGCGGCAAAGTTTCATCACAGTTTAGCCTCAATATTAGAACATATCAAGAACATAACGCGATCAAATTTGCATGATTTCACAGCCTGCTGCTGCGTTGCAGCGGGCTTCAAAGCAGTTGCGGTAAAAGACCACCGGTCCTTAGGGGAGCGCCATCTTGCAGGCCGGGCTGTAGGCCATGTTGCGATCGTAACCGACCACGCACCAGGTCACGCCCCACGTGGCGCCGATCTCGCCGCCGTCCTCGGTGATATAGAAATTGACCCGGTGTTTGCGGCCGTCATTGACCTCGGCCACCGCCGTGCAGAACCGGCGCGGGATGGTGCCACGGGCCCAGGGCCGGAACGCCACCTGACGGACCCGCTCGTAGCCGAGAATCTGGGCATTGGAGTTCCAGAACCGGCTTTCCTTGGTTTCGAAGCGGTCGGAGATAGTGCCAAGCGCCGCCTCGCAGGACGGGACGTCGCCGTCATAATTGGGACCGGAGAGATAGAAGTTCTTCTCCAGCCATCCCGCCGCCTGCGCACTGCCGCCGCCGAAGGCAGCCGCGACGAGAGCGGCCATCGCCGCCATGCCCGCACGCCGGGCGAAACGATCGAACGTCATCATGAACCATTACTCCGAGTGACGCGGCATCCTAGCGCAGGCCGTCGGCCAGCGGAAAGTCGGAAAAAAGTCGGCCGCGGCCGGCCGCACCGCAGACGAGGGTACCACGCCGCGCCGGCGCGCTTTGCGTTAGTCACAGATTCGGTGACGCGCTCGTCGAGTTGACCACAGATTCGGTGGCCCCAGGACTCGCGACTCCGCTTGCAGCGCACCATGATCCTGCGCACGCGAATCGAGTCGCTTGTCGGATTCGCTCTGGTGAGTGCCGTTCGCGTTGCGTCACGATCGGCATCGTCGCGTTTGGTGTATCGCGTTTTCGTACGTCGCGTTGCGTTGACGACAAGTTGCGTCGAAAAAAGTGGTGGTGGCGTTGCGTGGCCGCATGCGACCGCGTCGCTTGCGTTTGTTGTGTGCGTTTGTTGTGTGCGTTTGTTGTGTGCGTTTGTTGGCGTTGCCGGAAGTGTGTGTGTTGCGTAGCGCGTTGGCCGCGTGGCGTTGCGTAACGGGGACGTTTACTGACTGGCCATCAGGCGTTGCGGCGTTGGCTGCCGGCATGTGCCGGCAGCCGCGCCGAAAGCATCATTTTCATTTGTCGCTCGGCGCGATTTCAAGAGCGCCAATTGCCCAGCACCGCTTGCGTCAGTGTCAGCGCCGCGACCGCGGCGGTGTCGGCGCGCAGGATCAGCGGACCGAGCGACAGCCGCACGATGTTCGGCCGCTGCATCAACAGCGCGCGCTCCGCTTCGGAGAAGCCGCCTTCCGGCCCGATCAGCACCGCGAGCTTCTGCGCCGACGCCGCATCCGACGGCACCAGCGCGCTCGGCTGCGACCGCGCCTTACCGAGCGCGGTGATGGCGTCGGCCACCTCGGCATCCTCGTCGCAGAAGATCAACAACCGTTCGGGATCGCCCGCGGCCACGGACTTGAGCTGTACCGGCTCGGCGACCTCGGCGATCGTCAGCACGCCGCATTGCTGCGCCGCTTCGATGACATTGGCGCGCATGCGCTCGAGGTTGATGCGGGTGACCTGCGTGTGCTGCGTCAGCACCGGGCGGATGCGCGTGACGCCGAGTTCGACCGCCTTCTGCACCATGTAGTCGAGCCGCGCGTGCTTGAGCGGCGCGAACAGGAAATCGAGATCGGCCCGTGGCGGCTGCGGCCGATGCTGGCGGTCGAGCCTGGCAGCGACGCGCTTGCCGCTGCCGCAAAGTTCCGCACCCCACTCGCCGTCGCGGCCGTTGAACACGAGCACGGCGTCGCCGGCCTGGAGCCGCAGCACGTTGCACAGATGGTTGGCCTGGTGGCGGTCGAGCGGTACTTCGGCGCCGGCCGCCAAAGGAGCATCGACATGGATGCGCGGCGTGCGGAAATCGTAGTGAGGCATGCGGGAGGTCGGTCCGGAATTAGCTTTTGACATAGCGGCGCCAGGCCGGATTACCGGCCGCGGCGGCGATTTAACGCAAATTGCCGCCTTCCCGACGCATTCGATGGGTTGTTATAAGCCTCTCCGCGGCCCACCGCTAATATTGTGCAGTGGCCGGGAAAGGAGCCGCCAATGAGCCTGTGCCGGGCTTTGACTTTTGCCATTTGCCTGTCGCCGCTGCTTGCCAGCGGCGCTGCCGCCCAGGCCGCTTGGCCCAAGCCGCAGCAGCCATCCGGCGCGTGGCCGGCCGCGACCTCGCAGCAGGAGCCCGGGGCTCAACCGGAAGCCGCGCCGCAGGCGCAGCCAGCGCCCGCGGCCGCCTGGCCCGCCCCCGCCGCGCGCAAGGCGCCTTCCGGGGCTTGGCCGTCGTCGTCGGCAGCCGCGCCGCCGCAGCAGGGCTTCATCCCGCCGCCAACCGGCTTCGGCCCGTCGCTTGGCGCGCCGCAGCAGGCTCAGCAGGAGCCCCCCTGCTTCAGCGACTTCATGAAGCTGCGCCAGGAGGCCGACAAGAGAGGCCGCGCCCTCCAGGAGGCCAGCAAGAAGAAAGTTCCGCCAACGGTGGCCTGCAAGCTGTTCAATGAATACTCCGCCTCGGAGAACAAGCTGGTGAAATACGCCAGCACCAACGCCACCAAATGCGAGATCCCCAAAGAGGTGGTCGAAAACCTCACCAAGAGCCACGCCAAGACCAATGAGGTCCGCGCTCGGGTCTGCCAGGTGGCTGCCGCTGGCCCGCCGAAGCCGCGCGGCCCGAGCTTGAGCGACGCGCTGAGCGCACCGGTGCCCGATGCCGGCAATGTCCGGACCGGCCGCGGCGGCACCTTCGATACGCTCAGCGGCGGCGCGCTCGGCAAATGAGCGACGGCGGCGGACGCGTTGCCGATGCGACCGGCAATTGGGTCGATCTGCGCGCTCCTGCCGCCTTCCGTCCGTATCTCAGACTCGCCCGGCTCGACCGGCCGATCGGCTCGTGGCTCCTGCTGATGCCGTGCTGGTGGTCGGTTGGCCTGACCGGGCTGGCGATGAACCATTCGCCGAGCGGCTGGCACATCGTACTATTCCTGATCGGCGCCTTCGCCATGCGCGGCGCCGGCTGCACCTGGAACGACTTCGTCGATCGCGACCTCGACGGCAAGGTGGAGCGCACGCGCTCGCGGCCAATTCCCTCCGGCCAGGTCACGGCGCGGCAGGCCGCCGTCTTCATGGTGGCGCAGGCGCTGGTCGGCCTTGCCGTGCTGCTGCAGTTCAACCGCTTCACCGTGCTGACCGGGCTCGCCTCGCTGCTGGTGGTCGCGATCTATCCGTTCATGAAGCGCATCACCTACTGGCCGCAGATCTTCCTCGGCCTGGCCTTCTCCTGGGGCGCGCTGATGGGCTGGCCGGCGGCGTTCGGCGAACTCGATTGGGCCCCCATCGTGCTCTATGCCGGCTCGATCTGCTGGGTCATCGCCTATGACACGATCTACGCCCACCAGGACCGCGAGGACGACATGATGATCGGCATCAAGTCGACCGCGCTCCTGTTCGGCGCGGACACCAAGCGCGCGCTGGCGATCTTCTATTCGGCGGCCGTGCTGCTGATCGGCGTCGCCTGCCTGATGGCGGGGGCCGGCTGGATCACGTTGGTCGGCCTCGCGCTGTTTGCCGCGCATCTCGCCTGGCAGGTCTGGCGCATCGATATCGACGATCCGGCACTCTGCCTGATGCTGTTCCGCTCGAATCGCGAGGCCGGACTCATTTTATTCGCCGCGCTGCTGATCGACGCGGCGCTTTAAGCGTTAGCAGTGAAGGAGCGACGTCGGGGGCGGCGGATGGAGCCTGCACCATGGACCGCACGCGCGTTCTCATTTCCGGCGGCGGCATCGCCGGCCTCACTTGCGCCATCGAGCTCAAGCGCAACGGCTTCACCCCCATCGTGATCGAGAAGGAGCACGGTCCGCGCGCCGAAGGCTACATGATGGATTTCTTCGGCACCGGCTGGGACGTCGCCGAGCGCATGGGTCTCACCGAGGCGCTACGAAAGGTCCGCTATCCGATCGACTGGCTCGCCTTCGTCGATGCGACCGGCACGCCCTATTGCCGGGCACCGATCGAGCGCCTGCGCGCCGCGCTCGACAACCGCTACACCTATCTGCGCCGGCCCGACCTCGAGCGCATCCTGCTCGACGAAGCGCGCCGGGCCAAAGTCGAGATTCGCTATTCGTGCGCCATCGATAGGCTCGACGAGCACGCCGACGGTGTATCCGTCAAATTCAAGGACGGCACGCGCGACCATGCCGCGATCGTCATCGGCGCCGACGGCGTGCACTCGCGCGTGCGCGAACTGGTGTTCGGCCCGCAGGCCCAGTTCGCCCGCTTCCTCGGCCTCTATGTCGTCGCCTTTCACATCGCGCGGCGCAATTTCCCGATCACCGACACGGTCAAGATTTACGAAGAGCCGAACCGCATGGCGATGTTCTACCCGCTCGACAGCGAGCGGATGGACGCCACTTACGTCCTGCGCCATGACGAAATCGACGTCCGCCGCACCGGGCGCCTCGCCTTCCTGCGCGGCGCGCTGGACGGCGCCGGCTGGATCATGCGCGATGTCGCCGGCGCCCATCCGGGCGACGCGCCGGTCTATTTCGACAGCGCCACCCAGATCGACATGCCGCGGTGGCACCGCGGCCGCATCGCGCTCATCGGCGATGCGTGCGGCTGCCTGACGCTGCTCGCCGGCCAGGGCTCGCACATGGCGATGGCGGGCGGTTACGTGCTGGCGCGCGAACTCAAGCGCCAGCCGACCTATCAAGACGCCTTCGCCGCCTATCAGGCGGTGCTCAAGCCGCATGTCGATGCCAAGCGGCGGCAGTCGGCGCGCTATGCCAGCCTGTTCGTGCTGCAGCCGTCATCGTGGCCGTGGCTGCGGCGGCTGGCGATCCGGTTATTGTTCAGCAGGCCGCTGATGAAATACGGCATGCGCCTGTTCGGCGCTCGTAGCGTGCTCGCGAATTACCGCTAGCGCGCCGCGCTAGAAGTCTGCCGGGTTCTTGGTCGTTGCCGCCGGCCGCGACCTGAGAACGACCGGCCAGCCGCGCGGCTTCTTGCCGCTCCGGGCGACCTCTTCCGGATCGTCGTCGTTCATCGGAAT
>JAHCKF010000098.1 GCA_026125925.1 Pseudolabrys sp. | reverse complement strand
AAGCGAGCCGCTCAGCGCGATGCCCAGAACGACCAGCGTGAAAATCAGCGCCAGCATGCTCCAGCCCTCTTCGGCGCTGGAGGTCATGTGCAGGAAGTAGATCATGTGCACGACGATCTGGACGCCGGCGAAAATCATGACGACGATCGCCGTCGCGGTCTTGTTGCCGATGACGCCGCTCATCACCAGCCAGAACGGGATCGCCGTCAGGATCACCGACAGGACGAAACCGGTCAGATAGCCACGCAGCGAGATGTGGACGCCACCGTGCTCGTCATGGTGCGCCGTGTGCGGATTCGCGCTCATCGCAGCATCCCCAGAAGATAAACGAAGGTGAAAACCCCGATCCAGACGACATCCAGGAAGTGCCAGAACATGCTCAGGCACATCACCCGGCGGCGGTTGGCGGAGGTCAGCCCCTTGATGCCGATCTGAACCACGAGTGTGAACAGCCAGACCAGACCGAAGGTGACGTGCAGGCCGTGCGTGCCGACCAGCGTGAAGAACGACGACAGGAAGGCGCTGCGCTGCGGCGTCGCACCTTCGTGGATCATGTGCGAGAACTCGTAGAGCTCGATGCCGATGAAGCACACGCCGAAGACGGCGGTGACGAGCAGCCAGAACTGCGTGCCGACCTTCTTGCCTTGCTGCATCTGCAGCATGGCGAAGCCGTAGGTGATCGACGACATCAGCAGCATGCCAGTGTTGACGGCGACCAGCGACAGGTCGAACAGATCCTTCGGCGCCGGGCCGGCGGCGTAGTTGCCGCCGAGCACGCCGAAGGTCGCGAACAGGATCGCGAAGATGAGGCAATCGCTCATCAGGTAGATCCAGAAGCCGAGCATGGTGCTGTGGCCCTCGGCGTGGGCATGCTCGTCGGCCAGATAGAATACCGGCTCGGCGGCCAGCGGCGTCGCGACGGGGGCGGTCATGCCTGAGCTCCCGGCGCCGCCAGGGCGCGGCTGCGCGCGTCTTCGACCTCAGCCACGTGGCCGGCGGGAATGTCGAAGTCGCGGGTGTAATTGAAGGTGTGGCCGATGGCGACCGCGAGGATGGCGACGAAGCTCGCCGCCGCCAGCCACCAGATGTACCAGATCAGCCCGAAGCCCATCGCCGTGGCGAAACCGGCAAGGATGATCCCAGTGCCGGTGTTGCTCGGCATGTGGATCGGCTTGAAGCCGCCCAGCGGCCTTTCATAACCGCGCCGCTTCATGTCGTGCCAGGCGTCGAGCTCGTGCACCACCGGGGTGAAGGCGAAGTTGTAGTCAGGCGGCGGCGACGAGGTCGCCCATTCCAGCGTCCGGCCCTGCCACGGATCGCCGGTGACGTCGCGCAGCGCCTCGCGGTTGCGGATGCTGACGTAGATCTGCACGAGGAAAGAGCCGATGCCGAGCAGGATCAGGAAGGCTCCGAAGGCGGCAATGATGAACCAGATCTGCAGCGACGGATCGTCGAACACGCGCAGCCGCCGCGTCACACCCATCAGGCCGAGCGCGTAGAGCGGCATGAAGGCGAAATAGAAGCCGACGACCCAGAACCAGAACGACAGCTTGCCCCAGAACGGATCGAGCTTGAAGCCGAACGCCTTGGGGAACCAGTAGGCGATGCCGGCGAACATGCCGAACAGCACGCCGCCGATGATGACGTTATGGAAGTGCGCCACCAGGAACAGCGAGTTGTGCAGCACGAAATCGGCCGGCGGCACGGCAAGCAGCACGCCGGTCATGCCGCCGATGACGAAGGTCAGCATGAACGCCAGCGTCCACATCATCGGCAGTTCGAAGCGGATGCGGCCGCGATACATCGTGAACAGCCAGTTGAATATCTTGGCGCCCGTCGGGATCGAAATGATCATCGTCGTGATGCCGAAGAACGAGTTGACGCTCGCGCCCGAGCCCATCGTAAAGAAATGGTGGAGCCAGACGAGGTAGGACAGGATGGTGATGACGACGGTGGCGTAGACCATCGAGGTGTAGCCGAACAGCTTCTTGCCCGAGAACGTCGAGGTCACTTCGGAGAAGATGCCGAAAGCCGGTAGGATGAGGATGTAGACCTCCGGATGGCCCCAGATCCAGATGAGGTTGACGTACATCATCGGATTGCCGCCGAAGTCATTGGTGAAGAAGTTGGTGCCGACATAGCGGTCGAGCGACAGCAGCGCGAGCACCGCCGTGAGCACCGGAAATGACGCGACGATCAGCACGTTGGTGCACAACGCGGTCCAGGTGAAAACCGGCATCTTCATCATCGTCATGCCGGGAGCGCGCATCTTGACGATGGTGCAGATCAGGTTGATGCCGGACAAGGTCGTGCCGACGCCGGCGACCTGCAGCGCCCATATGTAATAGTCGACGCCGACATCCGGACTGTAGCCGATATTCGACAGCGGCGGATAGGCGAGCCAGCCGGTGCGCGCGAACTCGCCGACGAACAGCGAGATCATCACCAGCACCGCGCCGCCGACCGTCATCCAGAAACTGAAATTGTTGAGGAACGGGAACGACACGTCGCGCGCGCCGATCTGCAGCGGCACCACATAGTTCATCAGCCCCGTCACCATCGGCATGGCGACGAAAAAGATCATGATGACGCCGTGGGCGGTGAAGACCTGGTCGTAATGGTGCGCGGTGAGATAGCCTTCCGAACCGTTGAAGGCGATAGCCTGTTGCAGGCGCATCATGATGGCGTCGGAGAAGCCGCGCAGCAGCATGACGACGCCGAGCACCATGTACATGATGCCGATGCGCTTGTGGTCCACCGTGGTGAACCATTCCTTCCAGAGATAGCCCCAGAGCCTGAAGTAGGTCAGCACGCCGAGCAGCGCGGCGCCGCCGAGCGCGACGACAATGAAGGTGACGACGACGATCGGCTCGTGCAGCGGCAGCGATTCGAGGGTCAGGCGGCCGAACACGGCCTTGGCCAGATCGATATGGTCGAACATGTTCTGCTCAGGAGTTATTTGCCAATCGGGGAATGAGGTAGGTCGCGCGTTCAAGCGGCGGCAGGCTGACCTTGGCCAGATCGGGCTTGGGCAGGCCCGCGCCGACCACGGGGCCGCTCGGCAGCCGAGGCTTCGCCTCCGGCGGGCCGTCGCCGCCCAATTCGGCAATGTCGCAAATGCCGGCAACGTATGTCGGCGACGGTCCGAAGGCGGTGCCGCGCCGCGCGTGCTTGTCGTAGGTCAGCGGCATGGTGTTGTTGATGCCGGCCATGCCGAGGCCGCCCTTGGCGTCGATCGCCATCATCTCGCTCATGCACATCTTGCCCGGCTCGACGCACATGTTGAGGATGGCGCGGTAGAGATCGGGATCGACCTTGGCGAAGCGCTGCACCGGGACGTTCTCGCTCGGCTTCTCGAGCTGCATATAGGCCTCGCGCGACAGATCGCCGCCGCCGGATTTGGCCTTCTTCACCCACGAGTCGAAGCCATTCGCATCGAGACCATGGAAGGCGAAGCGCATGCCGGAAAAGCCGGCGCCGCTGTAATTCGCCGAAAAGCCTTCGAACGTGCCGGGCTTGTTGATCACGGCGTGGAGCTTGGTCTCCATGCCGGCCATGGCATAGATCTGCCCGGCCAAAGCCGGGATGTAGAACGAGTTCATCACCGTCGCGGAGGTGATGCGGAAGCTGATCGGCCGGTCGACCGGCGCCGCCAGGTCGTTCACCGTGGCGATGCCGTATTCCGGGTAGATGAACAGCCATTTCCAGTCGAGCGCGACGACGTTGACGACCAGCGGCTTGGCCTGCGCCGGCACCGGGCGGTCATCGGCAATGCGATCGAGCCCGCGATAGGGATCGAGCAGATGCGTCCCCATCCAGGTCAGCGCGCCGAGGCAGATGATGATGAGCAGCGGCGCCGCCCAGATCACGAGCTCGAGTTGCGTCGAGTGATCCCAATCCGGATCGTAGTCGGCGGCGTTGTTGGAGTGGCGATAACGCCAGGCGAAGAAGACGGTCAGCGCCATCACCGGTACGATGATGAGCAGCATCAGGATGGTCGAAATGGTGACCAGATCGGCCTGCTGGCTCGCGACATCGCCGGCCGGCTTCATCACCACGAAATTGCAGCCGCTGAGAAGGGCCGCGAGCGGCAATAGGATCAGGAGTCTAGAATAATTTCGCACCATGGCCTGCGCGCTCTTGTTCGGTAGCGCATGCCCTAGCTGCAGTGCAGCAGACGTCCCATTGGACAATTTGTCCAATGCCGCATCGCAGCAAAATCGCTGAATACCGCCCGGAAGCGCGCTTCTGCGCGGCATGATCCGAAAGTCTAAGGCGATGGCACAAACCGTAACGGCCGCGGAACAGGACGCGAGAGAACTTCACGCACGCCATACCGGTGCGTCGCCAACCGACATCGCAGTCGGCGTGGTCATCGGGCGAACGTCGGAGTTCTTCGACTTCTTCGTCTATGCGATCGCCTCGGTCATCGTCTTTCCGCGCCTGGTGTTCCCGCACACCGATCCACTGCTCGGGACGTTGTATTCATTCGGCATTTTCGCCCTCGCCTTCATCGCGCGGCCGTTCGGCACGGCCATTTTCACCACTGTCGATCGCCTGCATGGCCGCGCCGTCAAGCTGACGCTGGCGCTGTTCCTGCTCGGGACGTCGACCGTCGCCATCGCCTTCCTGCCCGGCTACGAGACAATCGGCGGGGCGGCGATCTGGCTTCTGGCGCTGGCGCGTATCGGTCAGGGCGTGGCCTGGGGCGGCGCGTGGGATGGTCTTGCCTCGCTGCTCGCCCTCAACGCCCCGCAAAACATGCGCGGCTGGTATGCCATGCTGCCACAGCTCGGGGCACCGCTCGGCCTCATCGTTGCCAGCGTGCTGTTCGCCTTCTTCGCCGGACGGCTGTCGGCCGACGACTTCTTCAGTTGGGGCTGGCGCTACCCGTTCTTCGTCGCATTCGCCATCAATGTCGTCGCGCTGTTTGCCCGGCTGCGCATGGTGGCGACACCTGAATATGCCGATCTGTTCGAACGTCAGGACCTCGAGCCCTCGCCCGTTGTCGACACCATTCGCCACGAGGGCCGCAACATTCTGGTCGGCGCCTTTGCACCGCTGGCGAGCTTCGCGCTGTTCCACATGGTGACGGTGTTTCCGTTGTCCTGGATCTTCCTGTTCACCAAGGAAGGACCGGCGCGCTTCCTGATCATCGAGGCGATCGGCGCCGTTTTCGGCGTCGTGGCGATCGTCGCCTCCGGCATCCTGTCCGACCGCATCGGCCGCCACAAACTGCTGCTCGGCTCCGCGATCGCGATTGCCGCCTATAGCGGCTTTGCCCCGCAACTGCTCGATCGCGGCGTCGTCGGCGAGACGAGCTACATGATCCTCGGCTTCGTGCTGCTCGGATTGTCATTCGGTCAATCGTCCGGAGCGGCCGCGTCGCAGTTCGCCAATGCCTATCGCTATACGGCGTCGTCGCTCACGGCGGATCTCGCCTGGCTGTTCGGCGCCGGTTTTGCGCCGCTGGCGGCGCTCTTGCTCGCCGGCAATTTCGGCCTCATCTCGGCCGGCGCCTATCTGTTGTCCGGCGCGGCCTGCACGCTGGTCGCGCTCGGCCTGATCGGCCGCGTCGGCAGCAAGGCGCAGGACTGACGCGCTGCCTCAAGCGACGGTTCGCGAAAAAGGCGAGGCCGGAAACCGGCCTCGCCCTCTGTCGCAACGGATTTTCCCGCCGGCTTACTTGGCCGCCTTGCCGGCCGCGACCCACTTTTCGAGCTCCGTCTTGTGACCGGCGATCCACTCGTCGGCCATCTGCTTGATCAGCGCGTTATTGCCGCGGTTCTTGTTGATGTTGAATTCCCACTCCGACCAGGTCTCGAGCGGAAACTTGACGTTCTCGACCAGCGCCTTCACGGCCGGGTTGGCGGCGATGAACTTCTTGTTGGCGACCGCACCCCAGTTCCACGACGCCATGGCCATGCGGCACGGATCGGCGCCGCCGGCGCAGCCCTTGACGCCCTTGACGAGCGCCGAGCCCTTGTTCGGCACCGACGGCGGCAACGCGTCTTCCGGCGTCGGCAGCCAGACGACATCCTTGCCGGGAACGAGCGCGTTGTTCACCCAGGACGGGCTCCAGGCGTAGAAGAAAGCCGGTTCGCCGCGCTTCACCCGCGCCACGGTTTCGACCATCAGCGCTTCATACTTGCCGCGGATGGACTTCACCGTGTCCTTGAGGCCGAACTTGTCGAGCTGGAAATCGACCACGTCGCCGCAGCTCCAGCCCGGATCGCAGTTGATGAGATCGGCCTTGCCGTCCTTGCCGAACAGCGCGGCGATCTTCGGATCCTTCATCTGGATCAGCGACGTGATCTTGTGCGCGTCGGCGGTCTTCTTGTCGATGAGGTAGCCGTTGATGCCGCCGCCGATGATCAGACCGCTGCCGATGATCTCGGCATCCTTCTCGACGGCGCGGAAGCCCGGCTCGCGCTGCGGGAAGTTGACGTCGGTGGCGAGATCGAGATCGCCCTGCGCCGCCGCCTGAAAGAACAGCGTCGTGTTCACCGTCGTCAGCTTGACGTCGTAGCCGAGCTCCTTGAGCGCGGCCGTGACGATCTGTGCGGTGACGTAATTGGCGCCGAGGCTGTCGCTCTGCGCGTAACGCACCGTCTTGCCCTTGCCGGGCAGGTCCTGCGCCTGCGCCGGCAGCGCCGCGAAGGCCATCACGCCGGCAGCGACCGCCGCTGTCAGCATCTTCAGTCTGGTCATGGCATCGTCTCCCTTTTTTGTCGACCCGTGGTTGGTCATGTCGTTGCTTCCCCTCCCGCCCTGCGACGGTCTCAATCAACCGGAGCGCCGGCGCATTCCGGCAATGCCTTCGATGCGCCAGCCGGCCGGATCTCTCAGAGCGCCTCCTTGGCCCGCGTCACCACCGGGACCGTTTCATCGGGACGCCCTCGCCGCGAAACACACGGACGACCGTGCAGCAGCGCGCCGCGCTCCGCCGGCCGGCCGCTCTTCGGCGTCGCCAGTTGCTGCGTGATGCGGTCGAGCACCATGGCGAGCAGGACGATGGCGATGCCGCCGACCGCCGCGCGGCCGACATCGAGCCGGCCGAGGCCCAGCACCACGAGGCCCAATCCTTCCGCGCCGATCATGGGCGACGACCACCGACAGCACCATCGCCGTCAGCACGGTCTGCACTGAGTCGCCGAGAATGGTCGGGATGGCGAGCGGCAACTGGATTTCTCGAACAGAAGCTGGCGGCGGTCGGCGCCGAAGGCGAGACCGGCCTCGACGATCTCACGCTCGACCATGCGGATGCCGAGATTGGTGAAGTATGGATGAGCGGCGGCGCCGCCGCGGTCACGACCGCGACCCGCCTGGCACGGTGCCGACGCCGAACAGCATGACGACCGGCACGAGATAGACGTGAAGCTCGGCGTCGTCTGCATGATGTCAAGGATCGGCCGCACGATATTCCAGACGCGGTGCCGCTGCGCGCGCACCAGATGCTGATCGGAATGCCGCCCGCCGCGCAGAACACGATCGCCGTCGAGATCAGCGACAGGGTCGTCACCGCCTCGTTCCACACGCCCAGCATGGCGCATGACGATCAGCGATCGCGCTGAACACCGCGATGCCCCGCGCGTCGACAGCCACCACGCCAGCAGGAAGAAGCCAACGACGAAGACCGGGAACGGAATGACGTGGAAGATCCAGTCGTTCAGCCACAGGAAGTTCTCGATCGGCCATTTGATGGCGAGGAAGATTGACGTAAGAGCGCCAGCCAGCTCACGCCCTGCTGATCCAGAGATCGACCGGGAATATGGCGAGATCGTCAGCCTTGAACATGGCGCTCTCCGGCGGCTTGCGCCCGGGGGGCGGTGGAGGCGATGCGCGCCAGGATGTCGTCGACGCCGAGCGAGCCGATCAGCCGGCCGTCGTCATCGACCACGGCGATGGGGCGGCCGTCGCGATAGCTGCGCGCGACCTCGATCAGCTTGGCGCCCGGCGGCACGCTGACATAATCGCTGCTGAGCGGACCGATGCCGCCGCCGGCGCGGGCGCGGCCGAGATCGCTGGCATTCAGCACGCCCAGCACCTTGCCGCTTCCGTCCACCATGAAGCCGCAGCCGCCCGCTTCGCTGACCAGAGTGCCCTGCTCCGACTGCAGGATGGTTTCGGCCGGGCGCATCGCGAGCCGCGCGTCGAACAGCCGCGAGCGGTCGATCTCGCGCGTGAAGGCCGCGACATAGTCGCTGCCGGGCTCGAGCACGATCGACTGCGGCGTGCCTTCGCGCACCAGTTCGCCCTCCGACATGATGGCGATGCGGGTGCCGAGCTTGAGCGCTTCCTGGAAATCATGAGTGATGAACAGGATCGTCTTGTTCAGCGTGCGTTGCAGGCGCAGCAATTCGTCCTGCATCTCGGTGCGGATCAGCGGATCGAGCGCGCTGAAGGCCTCGTCCATGATCAGGACGTCGGCGTCGGTGGCGAGCGCGCGGGCAAGGCCGACGCGCTGACGCATGCCGCCCGACAGTTCGTGCGGGAAATGATAACCCCAGCGCCCGAGACCGACGACGGTCAGCACCTCCTCGGCGCGGCGGCGGCGCTCGGCCGCAGGAACGCCGCGCAGCTTGAGGCCGAATTCGACATTGTCGATGACGCGCTTGTTCGGCAGCAGCGCGAAGTGCTGGAACACCATCGAAATGCGGGTGCGGCGAACCTCGCGCAATTCGGCTTCGCCGAGCGGCACGATGTCGCGGCCGTCGAGCAGCACCTGTCCGGAAGTCGGTTCGTTGAGCCGGTTGATGCAGCGCGCGAAGGTGGACTTGCCCGAGCCGGACAGGCCCATGATCATATACACGGCGCCCTGCGGCACGCTGAGCGACACGTTGTTGAGGCCGACGACGACGCCGAGTTTCTCGAAGACCTCGCTCTTGCCGCAGCCTCTCGCCAGCATCTCCAGCGCGGGTGCCGGCGTGCTGGAGAAGACCTTGTATAAATCCTTGATCTCCAGGCGTTCCGTCATATCCAGACCCCTGTCCTCGGTGCCAGTTAAACCGGGCTTGCTCGATCTGGCCGCCCGGTCAGTTAAGAAGCGACTGAAGGTACCGTCTTCCTGCGATCCGACGGATTGTCCAAGCAATCCCCTCTGCCATCCGGAGGATGTTTGCACTGCCCTTAGCGTAACGGTGAAAAATCAGTCGGTAGAAGAATTCGATTCTCCGCCTGCTCGATGTTCTCCGACAACTTCGGGACGAAGGCCTGCCAGCGCGCATCGTCCGCAAGTTGCTGGCGGCGGCGCGTCCGGTCTTCCAGGTCGGCATAAGCCCACAGATGAACCACCTGGCTCAGTGGACCAATCTCGGTCGAAAAGTAGCCGATCAGATGGCCGAGGATCGGCTGCTGAATCGCCAGCCCTTCGTCGCGCACGAGTTGCAGATATCGTGCCATGCGGCCGGTGCGAATGCGGTAGATGCGTTCTTCGACGATCATGCGGATGACCTTTCGGTGTCGCCCAGGAAATCGGCCATCAGTTCGGCAACCTGGCCGGGTGCTTCGGTCAGAATCGAGTGGCGCAGGCCGGGGAGGATGCGCAGCTTCGAACCCAGGATGCGCTCGTGCATGTAAAGCGCCATGCGTGGGTTTGAGCCGGCGTCATGCTCGCCGGTCGCAATCAGCACCGGCACTCGGATCTGATCGAGCAGGCCGCCGAAATCGGTTTGCGCCAGCACGCGATAGGCGGCGGCATAACAATCGGGATCGTTTTCGGCGTTGCGCAGCCGCAGCTTCACGATCAGCTCCGGGTTCTTCGCCTGGAAGTCCTCGGTGAGCCAGCGCGACAGCGACGCATCGTAATGCGCTCCGCGATCGCCTGCCTGCAACGCGGTGAGCCGGGCGGCGACCCGCTCGCGTTCTTCGTCGGTGCGTCCGGCGACAGTGGCGAGCAA
>JAHCKF010000097.1 GCA_026125925.1 Pseudolabrys sp. | reverse complement strand
TCGAGGACAAGAACGCCGTCCTCCCGATCGACGCCGCGATCCAGTCCAACCTCCGCGAGACCACCACCCGCGTCCTCGCCTCGCTCACCCCGCGCGAGGAACGCGTGCTGCGCATGCGCTTCGGCATCGGCATGAACACCGACCACACCCTCGAAGAAGTCGGCCAGCAATTCTCCGTCACCCGCGAACGCATCCGCCAGATCGAAGCCAAGGCCCTGCGGAAGCTGAAGCACCCGTCGCGGTCACGGAAGCTGCGGAGCTTCTTGGATAATTAGCCAAAGACCTCGACTTGACCTGGGATTGCGCACTCAGCCGCGGTTACTGAAGCCGTGGCACGACCTCGGATTGCCCAAGCAAAAGCTGTGGTTGTATGCTGCGACCTCCAACGTGGTGGGCCGGCATGCGAGAACATTTTGATCTAGCTGTATTTATCCCCCTGGAAGAAGAACTTCAAGTCTTCCTCGAATATTTCGAGCCACTGGCAGACAAATCATCCGCCACCGAGTTTCGATATGAAGTTGACACCGGAAACGACCTACGGTTAGTTGTAGTAAATTCTCATGGCATGGGGAAGGGTAACCTTTCTGAAGCTGTACAAGGCGCCATCGATAGCTTTGATTTCTCGCTAGGAGTTTGCCTAGGAATCGCTGGCACTCTCAGCAACGATCTATCTTTGGGTGATATCTGCTACACTGGTACTATTATCGATGTCTATGAGAACTCAAAGGCGGTTCCAACAGACCAGAATATTGACCTACAGTTCTCTCCCGTACACTATCCCACGCCGAGGGAATTGACTGCTGCGTTGAATTTCATCCGCACGCTGCCGGAGAATCGCGCTGCATACAACACGTGGCTTTCTTCTACCCTCTCTCGCTCTCAGAAGCTTGTCGGCGGGCGTGTTCCAGGTCGAACCAAACTCTACGAGGACATTGGCGTCGCAAAGAGCATTCCCGGCACTATCGCGTGCGGGATTGTAAGCGATAACACCAAGTACAACGAACGCCTCGTGGCTCTGGATCGCAAGATCCTAGCAATCGAGACCGAGTCAGGAGCGCTTTTCGCGGAGACCGGGAAGCGCGGAATCCCTGCGATCACAATCAGAGGCATCTCCGACTACGCGCACCGAAAGAGAGATCTGGAGGAAGGAACGCGCGGCGCCATCCGCCACTTGGCGGCCGCAAATGCCTCTACGTTCCTTTGGACGCAGCTTCAGAACGATCGATTTGTTGGTTGGTTACGCCAACGACGAGCCTCGCCCAGCACTCCCAAACCGGCCCCTGGGCCTTCGACCTCATCGCCACCAAGGCTTGAGGAGGTGCTAGCTTCGATTGCCATCCGCATAGACACGAAGCTGCGCGAACTATCGCATCACTATCAGATGAAGCCAAAAGGCTACAGGCTTCCTGTACCGAGAATTCGAAAATTCGATGCTTCAACAGCATTGAGCATAACCGACACCCCAATCGTCCAAGAAATACGAGACGCCCTTTCTGCCAAGGCGGCGATTGCGATCCGACTGCCCCACAACTATCCCGACGCTAGCTTGCCTTGGGTAATCGCCGACGATCTTCTGACGGCCGAGATTGGCGGACTGCAGCCAGTGCCACTTGTAGTTGACGGAGAGGGCGTTAGCGCTCCCAATGGCAGCTTAGCCAATCTAGCTAAACCCGCGGGCGCATCCCTCTCCGATCTCGAGGAAGGCTCGATTCCGGTCTTTATTATCTACAATATTCCGTACGAGTCGAAGACTCGGCTGCCCTACCTCGCCGATCAAATCCGGTCGACAACCCATTCCAAGTTTATTCTGCTGTCTTCTGGCGACCACCAAACAGTGATCGAGACTGACTTTGCCAAGCAAATTGGAGCCGACGTCTTTACAGTTACAGATATTTCGTTCGCCGAACTAGCACTTTTTTTACAAAAGAATTTTGCTATGTCTGGTATGGAAGCCGAAGTTGTTGCGCTTCGACTCCGCGACACTTTTCAAAAGTTCGATCTATCGGCGCATCCAACGTACTTTGCAGGTATTCCATCTGAAACCCTAGCCGCTCTTATTCAAGTAAACCGACGTGCGGAGCTAATACAATTAGCTGTCGACGGCTATCTTACATTCGTTGTCGCCGGTGACCGAGCATCCGTCCAACTAAGTCGCACCACGCGACTCAGGTTTTTACGGAAACTTGCTGCAGCGATTAATATTGAAAAGAGATCATTCGATCATGGTTCCCTTATTGCCTTTACCGCAGACTTTGCCTCAAAGCACGATTTCGATATAGACTCACTGGAATTCATTCAGAACTTCCGAACGAAGGGAATACTACATTTTTCGTCTGACATAGTTAGGTTCTCACTTCCCTTCGTCGAGAGCTACGTGTTAGCCGTCGAATTACGTGAGAACGTGGAATCCGCGAAGCGATACTTCGACCCAGAAGCGGAAAATTTCGACACAGCAACATTCGATATCTACTGTGAACTAGGTCCGGCTCCAGGAGTAGTCGAGAAGGTTCTCGCCTCATTTCACCTACATATCGCGGATCTGTCGGATCTCGCAAAATCTCCCCACATTCTTACAGAACAATCCTTCCAACCCAAGCTACTTTCAAACCAAGAGAAGCTCAGAGGCCTCCAAGCGGAACTTGATCGTGCTGCAAGGGATGTTGCCGATGACAAGCCGAACCGCGACCGCAAGCAAAGGATGCTTGATGTCGCGGAACGAATGGAAACCGAAGCCTCTCGACGATCAACTAAGGAGTCAGAATCTGCTGCCGGCCCAACAGCAGAGGATGGGCGCATAGGTAGCGCCGTCGGCGCATGGATAGTAGGTGTCGTAATGCTCGGTTCTGGCGCCGAGCACTTAGAAGCGGATACAAAACGCCAGCTGGTTCAAGATATTTTGGAGCTCGGCACTGCAGCAATAGATGCCTGGACGCGGCGTTACGCTTCGATTGATTTCGCGAAGCTTAAGTCTGATCTGACGGATGAAAAATCGGTAAACGATTTGGGGTTTATCCCCTTGACACAAGTATGGGCTACCCCTAGATTGGGGACATGAGCCCGAGCAGCAAAGTCCCTTTCTCAGTCCGCGATTTCTTCAAGCGCTTCCCCGACGATGAGGCGTGCCTGACCCACGTCATGGAAGTGCGCCACGGCATGCGGCACGTCTGCCGCAAGTGCGGGAAGGAGGCGACCTTTCACCGGATGACGGATCGTCGGGCGTTCGCCTGCGCCAACTGCGGCGATCACCTGTACCCGACTGCTGGGACGATCTTTCAGGACACCCGGACGCCTCTGCAGCTTTGGTTCTACGCAATCTACCTGTTCGTCGCGACGCGCCACGGCGTCAGCGGCAAGGAGCTGCAGCGTACGCTTGGCGTGACGTATAAGACGGCCTACCGGATGGGGCAGCAAATCCGCGACCTGATGGCGAAGGCCGATGGGTTCGAGATGCTGCGCGGCCATGTCGAGATGGACGAGGCATACGTTGGCGGTCGGCGCCACGGTGGGAAGCGCGGGCGCGGCGCCGAAGGCAAGACCATCGTGTTCGGCATGGTCGAGCGGGGCGGTCGTCTGGTTGCCGAGGTCATTCCTGACGTGAAGCAGGCGACCCTGCGCAACGCTGTCCTGCGCAACGTCAAGGAAGGTGCGACCGTCTCGTCTGACGAACTGGTGAGCTATGGCTTACTAGAGGGCGACGGGTACCAGCACGGGCACGTCCGTCACGGTGCCAAGGAGTGGAGCTACTACGACTACCGACACGGTGCGTTCCACCACACCAACACCATCGAGTCGTTCTGGCACCTGTTCAAAGCCTCGGTTCGCTCGACGCACATTCACGTCAGCCCGAAGCACATGGCGCGCTATCTGCGGGAGTTCACTTTCCGCGCGAACCACCGCGAGATGAAGAACGCGATGTTCGATCTTCTGATCGGGGCGCTTTGATAACGGCCGCAAGCGCGCGGTCTAGATCCGATCCTTTGACCGGTTCCACCCCGCGCGCTTCCTCTTGAGCGATGAACTCCGGTAACCGCCCGCTCTTGATGGCGTCGGCTAACGTCAGCTTCGGGACAGCCCTTACGGGCATCAGCCGGCCGCTTCTGTCATGGAGGGACCGAGGTCGAGCGTCATTTCGCCGACCGCCGGCATGAGGTCGTTGTTTTCCTCGATGCGCAGCATTCGAATGTCGGTCACCACGTTGGCGAACCAGGGGTGCGCTTTCACCACGTCCTGAACGGCAAGCACGCAGGTGACGGGGGTCACGTTGGCGTTGCCGAAAAAGACGCTGCCCTGCTGACGGCGAAACCCGTGCCGCTGGAGGACGCGGGCAACGTCCTCGTATGCATTGGTGTGGGTCGGGCCGGGATAGTGGCGGCGAAGGGAGTCTTGGTTGAGGTCGAAGGCGATGGCGTACACGCGTCGGCTCCAGTCGAAGTCAGGGGACTTGTTTAACTGGCCGCCTCTGGCAACAACCGCATGGCCGCTCCGGGGCACGGAGTGGATGATTCGAAGGTGACGTTTGCGCATGGTGTTGAGATGTGACGCGCATGACTCACCTGTCAAGAGACGCAAATTGCGCTCTAGCAAATCCCCATGAGGTCGCTTATCTTGCCGAAGGCGGGCGGCGGTGTCGTCGGTGGGCAAGACCAACGAACACCGCCAGAACCCGCTAACGTGTTAACGCGCTGTGACGCAGCACTTGACGCCCCCAATTCTCCCGGCGCGCACCGGGTCTAGAGAGTTGGCGATAGCCGTTCGCCATTAGTCGGCTCCTTCGGGAGCCGGGTGAGGCAAGGCCGGAGGCAGACCGGCCGAATCGGAATCAGATGAAGGCCCCGGCTCCACGCCGGGGCCTTCGCCTTTCTGAAGCAGGAACCAGCGTTCACCGCGCTTCTCCACAAGCCCCTCTTTCCGCAGGTCGCCCAGCGTGCTGCGGAAGCTGGCCTCGGCAATGTCGTGGATGCCGTCGGCGCGGTTGCGCTCGTAGAGCTGTCGGACAGTCGGACCGGCCGTCATCGTCGTCAGCAGCGTGAGCAGGGTGCGCCTCACGCTACCCTTGGGGGCGCGCGGCGAGCCATGAGCAACAGGCGGCTCAACTACAATGGCAGGGGGCAGCAGCCCAACCGCCACGGTCGCGCTCTTGGCGGTGGCGTCTTCGAGTAGCTCGGTCAGCTTCTTCTGAATGCCCTGCAGCTCAGCAGCGCGGGTTTCGCGTTCCACCCGACGCCCCGCGTCGAACGCGTCGGCGAGAAGTCGGCGCAGAGTAGCGAACGCCCCATCCGCCTTTACCCAAAGGGCTTCAAGCGCAGAGTGAGCAGGGTCGTCCATGGCAGCCTCGGTCGCGTCAGATCGTCGCCGCATTATATCGGGCGTTCCGACGATAACCGCAAGCCGATTCACATCGGGCAATGGGGATGGGGCTATGCCCAACGCGTCTGATCGGCTGACGTTCCCCCGGTGTTCATGAGTCGTTCACATAATGCAATGTTTTATACGACCGGAATAGGACCATCTTCCCAACCCCTAGCCCGTACGTGTGTCAAGGGGATAAACCCCAACGATTTTTTTGGCGACGATATCGAGCCAGAAGAACGAGATGAATTGCTTAAGTTTGCAGAAGAGATTGCTGATGTTATAGAATACTACTTCTTAGCTGATCCCACTATGACACTACTGTATCTTCTTTGTGAGAATGCTAGATCAAAGGTTCTTTCAGTCAGCTTGGAGAGTTATAAGCCATCGTCACCGGTAGAGGAGGTGCTGCGCGGAGCGTGGCTTGTTGATATGAATCCCAAGTCTGGCCGAGAATCGTTCGTAAACTCACTGACGAAAATGACCGGCGGACTCTTCTTTAGAACAATACTCGCGTCATATTTTCTTGTAAGAATTTTCTGGAGTCATTCTAGCAAAGGTGACCGACTAGCGCTCTTGGATGCTGCAGTTGAAGCTACTCAGGGGGTTCCTGGCATTAAGCTAGACAAAGCGAAACTCAAGCGGCATATTGACAGTCTGCCCGTAAAGCCTAGCGACATTCCAAACCTCACGTAGAGTCTGTCGACTATTTTGGATCCTACTCCGTTGAAAGAAGTCTTGCTAGTTGATTCGCCTTTGACTGCAGCTGATTTTACGTCCCCGCCGCCTTCCTTAGCGCTGCGTTGATCCTGTCCTGCCAGCCCGGGCCGTCGGCCTGGAAGTGCTCGAGCACGTCGCGGTCGATGCGGAGCGATACGGTCTCGCGCGGGGCGGGGGTGCCGGCGGGGGTCGGGGGGCGTTCGGCGGGGAGCGGGGAGCGGGCGGCCGGGGATTTGAAGGCGGCTTCGGCCGCGGCGCGTGGGTCGGTGCGGGTGAGCCGTCTCTCGGGGGGCTGGGCCACGGGGCGGTCCTTCGGCTCGGGTGGGGTTGGGCAGGCGCGTGAACGCGCCAGCCGTCTGCTATTGGGCATGAGCCGCCACGTGGTGGCAAGCACAACCGCGCCGGAACCCTGCAGTCCGTCCATACGGTGACCCGCAGACCTAGCCGCTTGCCAGCGCTCGTCGCCGCCGCCCCTCCCCCTCCCCGCATCGTGATCCCGCGCCCCATTCCCCCGCGTCCGTAAACTGGTAACCTCCGCTCAGGTATTATCCGCCCCGCAGAAGGCGGGCTGAAACGTGTTGGGGGTGTGAGATGGCGTATCGCGTTGCCGGGGCGGGTGAGCCGGCCGACTATCCTTCCTATTCCGATGCTTCGCGGCGGACGCTGGCGCGGCTGCTGGTGGCGGGGGGGGGGCTGTGGCTTCTCGCCGAGATCGGGCTGCTGCCGCGCGGGTCGGGCTTCGGCATGGCGCTGGCCGCGCTCGGCTTCGGGCTGGTCGCGGTCGGCGTGTGGGTGGTGTTCGCGGCGTGGCAGACGCGGTTCAGCGCGATCGGCTCCAGCCTTGCCTTCGTCGGCGCCGCAGCGATCGCGCTGGTCACCGTCAGCCGGCTCGGCTCCGGCGGCGTGGCGGCCGGCGGGCTCGGCATCGAGATGCTGGCGATCCTCGTCCTCGGGCTCGGCCTCGTCATCCTCGGCGTCTCGGTCTTCCTGTCGCGTGACATCCCCGCGCCGGTCGGCACGGTGCTGATCGCCGCCACCGTGCTGTGGACGATCGTCGCCGCGCTCGACGCCGCCAGCGTCGCGCAGCGCCTCGCCGGCGCCGCGGTCGCGCTCTCGCTCATCGTGCTCGCCGTCGCCAGCCTCCAGCGCGCCGGCGCCAACCTTCCCTTCCTCGCCGCGCTCGGCGAACGGCTTGCCGCGCTCGCCGCCCGCGCGCCGCGGCCGAGACTGCCGAGCCTCGCCGTGCCGAAGCTGAGCCTCCCCGGCCGCCGGCATGCCGAGGAGCCTGCCGCCATTCCCACCGCCAATGACGACGACGCCCTCGACCCGGAGCTGTCGGAGAGCACCGGCCCCGTCACCGCCGAACAGCGGAACACGATCGGCCTCGCTTTGGCGCTCGCCGCCGGCGGCCTCCTTCTCTTCCTGCTCGACGTGTTCGACATCGCGTCCACCGGCGCGTTCTGGCCGCTGGCGCTGCTGGTGCCGGGCGTCCTCCTCGTCGTCGCCGCGCTCCGCCGCGATTTCGTGGAGACCGCGCCCGTCGTCGGCGGCGCGGTGCTGGCGACCACCGGGCTCATCTTCCTCGGCCAGCAGGCGACCGGCGATTACGGTTCGTGGGCCTATGCCTGGGCGCTCTACCCGCTCGTGATCGGGCTGGCGCTCGGCCTTGTCGGCATCCGCAACGGCGATGAACGGCTGACCGGCATCGGCCGCAACGCCGCGGTCGGCGGGCTCGCCGTCGTCCTCGTCGCCGGCATCGTGTTCGACCGCCTCGTCGGCCGCGGCGGCGAAGGCGGCGCCTATCTCCTGCCGCTGGCGCTGATCGGCGCCGGCGTCGCGATCCTGTGGCTGACCGTGCCGCGCCCGCAGATCCGCCCGGCCGTGCTCGTCCACACCCCGCCCGCCGTCCTCCCGGTGGCGCCGCTCGTCTCCGACATCCGCGATCACGCCGCGCCGCGCACCAAGCGCGCCCCGGCCAAGCGCACACCGAAGACGCCGACGCCCCCCGCGGCAGAGAAGCCGCCGGCACCGCGCAAGCGCCGCACGCCCGCCCCGAAGCCGAGCGTCCCCGCCGCCGCGAAGGCCGCAGCGCCCGCGGCCCGGGTGACGGCCACAGCCTCCGCACCCGCCGCGGTCCGGCCCGTCGCAACGCCCAAGGCCTCGCCGCGGACCGTCGTCGGCGCGAAGAAGGCCGCGCCCAAGCGCCGCGCCCGCACCACCCCCGCCGCCGCGCCCAACGGCGCCCGGGCGCCGGAGGCGGTGTAGGCCGCTCCATATTGCTCCGTTACCCCGGCGGAGGCCGGGGTCCAGAGCCACGAACGCCGAGCAAGCGGGCCTGGATTCCGGCCTGCGCCGGAATGACGAAATGGGCGGCGGGACCGACTGCCGGCCCGCGCCGCTGGCACTACATCCCCGGGATCGGCAGCAGCTCGAACACGTCGATGCTGAACTGGCCGTTTCGCTGGTCGAGATGCGGGTGGTTTCGCGTGAAGGCCCTCGCCGCCGCAGCGTCGGGCGCCTCGACGATCGAGTAGCCGGTGACGTCGGCCGCAACGCCCGCCGAGCCGTCGTCGACCACCGACGCGGTCGGAACCAGCGGCGCGCCGCCATCCGTGAGCGCCGGCCCGACCCGGCCGAACCACGCCCCCCATTTCTCGTTGATCGCCTTGGCGGCATCGCCCTCCATGGCGCCGGGCGGCATTGCGGGACCCCGATAGAGCATGATGAAACGCGGCATGTTTGCACCTCCGATTAATTAACAATCCTGTGTAATACGGATCGCGGCCGCAATCAACCGCGCTGCGTCGCCCGCGGGCCGCGCCCGATTAACGCCGGGTTCGGATGTTGATGGTGAACTGATTGCTACCGGCAACCGGGGACGAGGATGCGGTCCGGCGGCCTTGTGCGAACCTTGCGGCTCGGTGCCCTCGCGGCGGCATTGCTCCTGCCCGCCGCCCTCTCCGCCTGCGCGGTCGCGACCGGGCTCAACAGCCTCCTCCCCGGCTCGGGCGCCGAAGCGGTCGATCGCGGCATCGCCTACGGTCCGCTCCGCGAGCACCGGCTCGACGTCTACCACCCCGCCCCGTCGGCGACGCTCCGCCCGGCGCTGATCTTCTTCTACGGCGGCGGCTGGGTGGCGGGATCGAAGTCGACCTACGCCTTCGCCGGCCAGGCCTTCGCCGAGGAAGGCCTCGTCACCATCATGCCGGACTACCGCTTCTCGCGCTTCCCCGACTTCCTCGACGACGGCGCGCGGGCGATCGCCTGGGTCCGCGCCAATGCCGCAACGCTCGGCGTCGACCCGAACCGCATCGTGCTCGCCGGCCATTCCTCCGGCGCTTACATCGCCGCGATGCTGGCGATGGACCAGGCGCGCCTCGCCGCCGCGGGCGTGCCGCCAGAGGCGATCGCCGGCTGGGCGGGCCTTGCCGGCATGTACCTTTTCGACCCGCGCGAGGGCGGCCCGATCCGCGCCACCTTCGGCCATGTCGCCGACCCCGCCGAGATGCAGCCGCTCCGCCTCATCGACCCGGCGGACCCGCCGGCCTTCCTCGCCACCGGCGGCCGCGACGGCATGGTCGACACCGACCACACCGCGCAGCTCGCCGCCGCGCTGCACGCCGGCGGCGTCCGCGTCGAGGAGCGCACCTATCGCGGCACCGGCCATATCGGCATGGCCGCCAGCCTCGCCGGCGGCCTCGGCCGCGAATCCGACGTGCTGCTCGACGTCGCCGGGTTCCTGCTGCGGCTCCCGGCACGGACGGCGGGCCGATAGCCTCGTTTCAACCCTCCCCTTGCGGGAGGGTCGAAACCGCGTAGCGGTTTCGGGGAGG
>JAHCKF010000096.1 GCA_026125925.1 Pseudolabrys sp. | reverse complement strand
TCATCGAGCTCAAGACCCACGCCAAGCTGTCGCTCGTGGTGCGGCGCGAAGGCGGCACGCTGGCGACCTACTGCCATGTCGGCACCGGCAACTATCACCCGGTGACCGCGCGCATCTATACCGACCTGTCGTTCTTCACCGCCGACCCGGTGATCGCGCGCGACGTCGCCCGCATCTTCAACTACATCACCGGCTACGCCGAGCCGGCCGAGCTCGAGCGCATGGCGATGTCGCCGGTATCCCTGCGCAAGCGCATCCTCGATCATATCGGCCGCGAGGCCGCGAACGCCCGCGCTGGCAAGCCGGCCGCGATCTGGATGAAGATGAACGCGCTGGTCGATCCCGGCATCATCGACGCGCTGTACGATGCCTCCGCCGCCGGCGTTCAGATCGATCTCGTCGTCCGCGGTATTTGTTGCCTGCGGCCCGGCGTGCCCGGCCTGTCGGAGAACATCCGGGTCAAGTCGATCGTCGGACGCTTCCTCGAACACGCACGCATCTATTGCTTCGGCGACGGCCATGCGCTGCCGCATCCGAAGGCCGCGGTTTATTTTTCGTCTGCCGACATGATGCCGCGCAATCTCGATCGCCGCGTCGAGGTGCTATGCCCGATCGTCAACCCGACGGTACACGAGCAGGTGCTCGGCCAGATCATGGTCGCCAATTTCAGGGACAACGAGCAGAGCTGGAAGGTCTTGCCGGACGGCGCCTCGACGCGCATAAAGGCCGGGCCGGGCGAGGAACCCTTCAACGCCCACAAGTACTTCATGACGAATCCGAGTTTGTCGGGCCGTGGGAAATCGCTCAAAGAATCGTCGCCGCGCAGCCTCATCCGCCGCCTCATCGAAGGCGCGTAAGGCGGCGAACAAATTGCCCAAAGTGGAAACCGTCAAAGGCCGTCTCGATCACGGCCCCGCGCTTGCCGTCATCGACATCGGCTCGAACTCGGTCCGCCTCGTCATTTACGAAGGGCTGACGCGTTCGCCGACGCCGATCTTCAACGAGAAGGTGCTCGCCGGTCTCGGCCGCCAAGTGCAAACCACGGGCCTGCTGGCGCAGGACGCCATCGACACTGCGCTCAATGCGCTGGTGCGCTTCAAGGCGCTGTGCGACATCCAGCACGTCGTTCGCATCTATGCCATCGCCACCGCGGCCTGCCGCGACGCGCGCAATGGCCGCGCCTTCATTTCGGCGGCGGAAACCATCCTGGCGACGCGCATCGAGATCCTGTCGGGCAAGCGCGAGGCGCAGCTCACTGCGTTCGGCGTCGTTTCCGGCATTCACAATCCCGACGGCATCGTCGGCGACCTCGGCGGCGGTTCACTGGAACTGGTCGATGTGCGCGGCTCGCGCGTGCGCCACGGTTTGACTTTGCCGCTCGGTGGTCTGGCCCTGCAGGACCTGACCGGCCGCTCGATCAAGAAGGCCGAAAAGCTCGTCGAGAAGGCGTTCAACAATCTCGACATCCTCGAGGACGGCAAGGGGCGCACGCTCTACGCCGTTGGCGGTACCTGGCGCGCGCTGGCGCGACTGCACATGTGGCAGACCGGCTATCCGTTCCACGTCATGCACAACTACCGCATCTCGGCACGCGAGGCGCTGGAGTTCTCGCGGCTGGTGCATCGCGTCGATACCGAGACCCTGTCGAAGATCGAAGTCGTCAACGCCGCGCGCCGGCCGTTGCTGGCTTACGCGGCGCTGGTGCTGGAAAATCTGGTGCGCAGCGTCCGGCCGCAGGAGGTCGTCGTCTCGGCGATGGGCGTGCGCGAAGGCCTTCTTTATTCACTGCTCGGCGAGAAGGAGAGGGAACGCGATCCCCTGATCGCCGCGGCCGCCGATCTCAATGTGCTCCGCTCGCGCGCGCCGAAGCATGGCGAGGAGCTGGTCGACTGGACCGACCGCTTCATCGCCTCATCCGGCTTGAAGGAGAGCGCCGACGAGAAGCGGCTGCGTCACGCCGCTTGTCTGCTGGCCGATATCGGCTGGCGCGCGCATCCGGATTATCGCGGCGAGCAGGCCATGAACATCATCGCCCATGGCCCGTTCGTCGCCATCGACCATCCCTCGCGCACCTACATGGCGCTGTCGGTGTTCCTGCGTCACACCGGGCTGAACGAGGAAGAGTTGCCGTCGCGGCTGCGCGAACTGGCGACGCCCTATATCCTCGACCGCGCCCGGGTGTTAGGGGCGGCAATGCGCGTCGCCTATATCCTGACCGCCGGACAGGACGGCGTGCTGCCGAGGGTGCCGCTCAAGGTGGAGCGCGGCAAGCTCGTGCTCAAGCTTACCGGCGACTACAAGAAGCTCGCCACCGACCGCGTCTCGGGCCGCGTCCGCCAGCTTGCGCGCCTCATCGGCCGCGAAGCGGTGGTGGAGGTTTAATCCTCCGTCATTCCGGGGGGCGTGTGACTTGTCCCGGACGCGGTGCAGCACGAAGCGTAGCGGAGTGGTGCACCGCTGAGCCGGGACCGTAGCCGGCTCCGACTTTGTGACGGTCCCGGTTCTGCTGCGCACCGCGAAAACGCGCTGCGCAGCGCCCGGGACAAGCTATTCCAATGTCAGCCTTCTCCGACCAACGCGACAAACCGCTCCACGTCCTCGGCCGTCGTCGCAAACGACGTCACCAGCCGGACGACAACGTTGCCCGACGTATCGGCATTCCACCGGTAGAACACCGCGCCGGCGGCCTGCAGTTTGTCGCACAAAGCGACGGGCAGGACGACGAACACCTCATTGGCCTCGACCGGCCATTGCGGCGCGAAACCGGCAGCGGTCAATCCGGCGCTCAGGCGGTCGGCCATGTCGTTGGCGTGGCGGCACAGCCGCAGCCACAGGCCGTCCTCGAGATACGCCTCCATCTGGGCGGCGATGAAACGATGCTTGGAAGCGAGCTGCGCGCCACGCTTGCGCCGCGCGGACATATTCTCCGCGCGCTCGGGATCGAAGAAGATCACGGCTTCGGCGCCCATCGCGCCGCCTTTGGTCGCGCCGAAGGACAGCACGTCCACGCCGGACTTCCAGGTGGCGTCGTCCGCTGCCACATTCATGCGCACCAGCGCATTACCGAACCGCGCGCCGTCCATGTGCAGCGCGACGCCATGAGCATGGGCGATGTCGGCCAACTCGCGGATTTCCTGCGGCCGATAGATGGTGCCGGCTTCGCTGGCCTGCGATATCGACAAGGCCGCCGGCGTTACGTGATGCGGCGGGCCCCAGGCCGCCTTGTTGTCGAGCAGCGACCGGACGGTGCCGGCGTCGAGCTTGCCGTTGGCGCCGGGGAGGGTGACGAGCTTGATGCCGCCGCCGAAGAACTCCGGCGCGCCGCATTCGTCCACGGCAATATGCGCGACCTCGTGGCAAATCACGGCGCCCCAGGGCGGCGTCACATGCGCCAATGCCAGGGCGTTGGCGGCCGTGCCGGTCGGCACCAGGAACACCGCGACATCGCGCTTGAACAGGTCGCAGAACTTCTTCTCGGCCCGGCGCGTCCAGTCGTCATTGCCGTAGCCGAGAGCAAAGCCTTCATTGGCGCGCGAAAGCGCCGCCATGATCTCCGGTGCGACGCCGGCAGTATTGTCGCTGGCGAAGTTCATGCGCGAGGCTCCGTGCCGAGCGGCGACACCGCGATACCGTTGGCTTGAAGCGTCTGTTTGACGACGCGCGCCACTTCGGCCGAGTTCGGCCGGTCGCCATGCAGGCACAAGGTCGAGACCTTCACGTCCATGTCGGCGCCGTCGATCTTGGTTAGCTTGCCTTCGCGTACAATACGGAGGGCCCGCTCGGCGACGAGCGAAGGATCGCGTTGGCGGGCGACGCGCTCGATGATGAGGCCGCCATCGGCGTCGTAATCGAGATCGACGAAGGCCTCGCGGGCGACACGGGCGCCGGCTTGCTCCGCGGCATCGGCGCCCGGGCCGGCGAGCAGAACCAGATAAAGCTTCGGATCATAGGCGGCAACGGCGGCGCCGATGGCCTTCGACAGGTTCACGTCGAGCGAGCAGGCCTTGTAGAACGCGCCGTGCGGCTTGACGTGGGCGAGGCTCATGCCCTCGGAGCGCGCGATCGCCGTCAGCGCGCCGAGCTGGTAAAGCGTGGCATCGGCCATTTCCTCTGGCGCAATGCTCATCATCCGCCGGCCGAAGCCCATCAGATCCGGAAACGACGGATGCGCGCCGATGGCGATGCCGGCTTCTTTGGCGATGCGCACCGTGGCGCGCATGGTCGAGGGATCGCCGCCGTGAAAGCCGCAGGCGATGTTGACCGAGGAGACATGCGGCAGGAACGAGGCGTCGTCACCGAGCGTCCAGCGGCCGTAGCTCTCGCCGGCGTCGCCGTTGATGTCGATCGACGCCGCCACCGGCTCAGCTCTTGTCGACAGTGATGACGCGGCTCTTCTCGACCGCCAGCGCCAGCTTGCCGTGCTTCAGCGCCAGCGCTTTCTCGCCGAACAGCTCGCGGCGCCAGCCTTTGAGCGCCGCGACGTCGGCGTTATCGTCGGCGGCGATGCGCTCGAGGTCATCGACGGTGGCGATGACCTTGGCGGCCACGGCGTGACTCTCCGACGTCATGCGCAACAGCACTTTGAGGAGTTCGACAATGGCGGCACCGTTCGGCGCCGGCCGCGAGCGCTCGAAGCGCGGCAGCGTCTTCGGATCGCGCGCCAGGCCCCGCGCGACGGCCTCGACAATCTGTTCGCCCCAGCGCGAACGCTCGAAGCCCTTGGGCAGCGAGCGCAGATGGCCGAGCTTCTCGATAGTGGTCGGTGCCTGCGTCGCGATATCGCCGACGACGTCGTCCTTGAGGACGCGCGAACGCGGCACGTCGCGGGTCTGCGCCTCACGCTCGCGCCAGGCCGCGACTTCCATCAGCACCGCCAGTTCCTTCGGCTTGCGCGCCCGCGTGCGCAGCCGCTCCCAGGCGCGCTCGGGATCCATGCGATAGGTCTCGGGCGAGGTGAGGACGCCCATCTCGGCCTCGACCCAGGTGGCGCGGCCGCGTTTGGCGAGGTCGGCGGCGAGCTTGAGATAGACGGCGCGCAGATGCGTGACGTCGGAGAGCGCGTAGGTCACCTGCGCGTCGGTCAGCGGCCGGCGCGTCCAGTCGGTGAAGCGGTTGGACTTGTCGAGTACGTCGCCGGTGATGCGCTGCACGAGCTGGTCGTAGGAAATGCTGTCGCCATAGCCGAGCACCATCGCCGCGACCTGCGTGTCCACTATCGGGTGCGGAATGGTCTTGGCCATGTTCCAGAGGATTTCGATGTCCTGCCGCGCGGCATGGAACACCTTCATCACCTTCTCATTGGCCATGAGCTGATAGAACGGCGTCAGGTCGATGCCCGGCGCAAGGGCGTCGATTACGACGGCTTCGTCGTCGGTCGCCATCTGCGCGACGCAGAGCAGCGGATAGTACGTCGTCTCGCGCAGGAATTCGGTGTCGACGGTGACGAATTCGTGGCGCGCCATGCGCTCGCAGACGGCGGCGAGGTCGGCGGACGTCGTAATCAGGGGAGACATTCGGGCGGGTACCTGACTTCTTGGTGTGCGTTCAGCACGCACCGGGGCTAACGTCTGGCTTTGCCGCGCACCCGCGGCATATGGATGAATTCCCACGGGCTCGGCATGGCGCCGACCGGGACCTCGATCAAGGTGGGTTCGCGTACCGCAAAACTCTCCCGCAAGGCAAAGCGTAATTCCTGCGGGTCGCGAGCGCGCAGGCCGCGGGCGCCGAAAGCCTCGGCGAACTTCACGAAATCGGGGTTGGCGAGGTCCGAGGCGATCACGCGGTTACCGAACTGCTCCTGCTGGATGCGGCGCACATTGCCGAAGGCGCCGTCGGCGAAGACGATGGCGGTCAACGGGATGCGGTGGCGGATCGCGGTCGCCATCTCGTTGGCGGTGAACATGAAGCCGCCGTCGCCGTTGATCGACAGCACCGGCACGTCGGGGCGGGCGTGCTGGGCGCCGAGCGCGGTGGCAAAGCCCCAGCCGAGATTGTCCTGATAGCCCGGCGACAGGAAAGTGCGCGGCTTGTAGACCGGGAAGGCGAGGCGGGCGGCGAAGCCGACCTGCGTCACCTCATCGACCAGGATGCCGTCCTCCGGCAATTCGGCGCGGATGGCGTCCAGGAAGGCGAGCTGCGGCGCCAGCTTGGCGAGTCGGGCCCGCATTTTGGCCTGGCGCTCGCGCATTTCGTCGTCGCGGGAGGCGCGTTTGGCGTTGGCGGTCTCCAAGGCCGCGATCAGGCGGCGCAGCACCGGGGCGGCGTCGCCGATCAGCGTGACGTCGGGCTTGTGCATCTTCGCGGCCTCGTCCGCGGTGGCGTTGACATTGACGACCTTGAGGTCGCGGTCGATGCCCCATTGCAGCACCGGCGCGAACAGCCGCGTGCCGACCGCCAGCACGGCATCGGCCTCGGCCCACAGTTCATGACCGAGGGGCAGGTTGACGCTGAACGGGCTGCGGCCGTCGAGAACGCCCGGTCCTCGGCGGTAGGATAGGACCGGGGCCTGCAGCATGTCGGAGAGCTGGGTGACTTCCGGCGAGGCGTCCTGCGCGCCGGCGCCGGCGACGATCAGGATGCGCCTGGACTTGCCGAGCAATTTGGCCGCCTTGCGGACCTTGTCCTCGTCGAGGCGGGACTGGCGCGGCGGCATCGGCGCCGGAATCGGGCCGACCGGGCCGCGTTCACCCCACACATTGATGGCGCATTCCAGCGCCGCCGGGCCGCGCCGGCCCTCAGCCATCGACCGGATGGCCTTGGCGACCTTGGCCGGGGCCTCGGCCGGGCCTTTGATAAGGACGGCATGATCCACCAGGCGGGAGACAATTCCCGCCTGGTCCTTGATCTCATGCAGGTGACCCTGATTGCGGCCAATGGCTTGCGCCGGAATCTGGCCGATCATGGCGAGAACTGGAGCGTACATGCCATACGCTGTTAAAAGCGCGGCGCCGGAGTTCAAGAGGCCCGGTCCGGGGACGACCGAATAGGTCTGCGGCTTGCCGGTCGCCAGCGCCGCGCCGAGCGCCATGTAGCCCGCGCCCTGTTCGTGACGGGTATGGACGACCGACAGCCGGTCGCCGGCGCGCGCGAAGGCATCGAAAAGGTGGTCGTTATGGACCCCGGGCAGGGCATAGACGGTGCGAATGCCGTGGCTCAGCAGGGTCTCGACGGTGGCCTCACCCGTGGAGAGCTCGGTGACCGCGGCCTTGGCCTTTTTGGCGGTCTTTTGCAGGGCCTTTGGAGCGGTCTTGCGAGCGGCCTTTTTGGCGGCGGATTTTGACATCGAACGCGGTACCTCGTGCCGGACCGAGTGTGCAGATTGGTTCGAGTCTGTCGAGGCTCGGATTTCGCGAAATCCGGCCAGCCATGCGGCAAAACCGGGCCTCGCCTTGACAAAGGGCACCCCCCATGCGTTTTTCGCGCGCCTCCACCCACCCCCTGAATCGGCTGCCGGAACCGCCCGAATGTCATTGCATCGCTATCGTTCACATACTTGCGGCGCGTTGCGCGAGACCGATATCGGCAAGGACGTGCGCCTGTCGGGCTGGTGCCACCGCATTCGGGACCATGGTGGCGTACTGTTCATCGATTTGCGCGACCATTACGGCCTGACCCAGGTGGTGTGCGATCCGGATTCCAAGGCGTTCAAGCAGGCCGAGCAACTGCGCTCGGAATGGGTGGTCCGCATCGACGGCAAGGTGCGCAAGCGCCCGGCCGGCACCGAGAACGCCGATCTGCCGACCGGCCAGGTCGAGGTCTATGTGTCCGACATCGAGGTGCTCAGCGCCGCCGGCGAACTGCCGATGCCGGTGTTCGGCGATCAGGAATATCCGGAAGAAATCCGCCTCAAGTATCGCTTCCTCGATCTGCGCCGCGAGAAGCTGCACAACAACATCATGCTGCGCGGCCGCGTCATCGACTCGATCCGCAAGCGCATGAAGGACGGCGGCTTCTTCGAATTCCAGACGCCGATCCTCACCGCGTCGTCGCCGGAAGGCGCGCGCGATTATCTGGTGCCGTCGCGCATCCATCCCGGCAAGTTCTACGCGCTGCCGCAGGCGCCGCAGCAGTTCAAGCAGCTGATCATGGTCGCGGGCTTCGACCGTTACTTCCAGATCGCGCCGTGCTTCCGCGACGAGGATGCGCGCGCCGACCGCTCGCCGGGCGAGTTCTACCAGCTCGATCTGGAGATGAGCTTCGTCACGCAGCAGGACGTCTTCGACGCGGTCGAGCCGGTGATCCGCGGCGTGTTCGAGGAATTCGGCGAAGGCAAGAAAGTCACGCCAAAATTCCCGATGATCCCCTTCGCCGAGGCGATGTCGAAATACGGCTCCGACAAGCCCGACTTGCGCAACCCGGTGGTGATGCAGGACGTCAGCGCCGCGTTCAAGGAATCCGGCTTCAAGATCTTCGCGCGCATCCTGGAGACGTCCGGCAACGCCGTTTGGGCGATACCGGCTCCGGGCGGCGGCAACCGCGCTTTCTGCGACCGCATGAATTCGTGGGCGCAGGGCGAGGGTCAGCCGGGCCTCGGCTACATCTTCTGGCGCGAAGGCGAGGAGGGCGGCGCGGGTCCGCTCGCCAAGAACATTGGCCCCGAGCGCACCAAGCAGATCGCCGAGCAGATGGGCCTCGGCGTCGGTGACGCGGTGTTCTTCGTCGCCGGCAAGCCGAAGGATTTGGTCAAGTTCGCCGGCCTCGCGCGCACCCGCGTCGGCGAAGAGCTGAACCTGATCGCGCAGGACCGTTTCGACCTGTGCTGGATCGTCGATTTCCCGATGTTCGAGTGGAACGAGGAAGAGAAGAAGATCGACTTCTCGCACAACCCGTTCTCGATGCCGAACATGCCGGTCGAGGATTTCCTCAAGCTCGATCCGAACGACCACGACAAGCTGCTCGCCATCAAGGCCTTCCAGTACGACATCGTCTGCAACGGCGTCGAATTGTCGTCGGGCGCCATCCGTAACCATCGCCCCGACGTGATGAAGAAGGCCTTCGCCATCGCCGGCTATCCGGAAGCCGTGCTCGAGGAGAAGTTCGGCGGCATGCTGCATGCCTTCGAACTCGGTGCGCCGCCGCACGGCGGCATCGCCCCCGGCATCGACCGCATCGTCATGCTGCTCGCCGGCGAACAGAACCTGCGCGAGGTCGTGCTGTTCCCGATGAACCAGAAGGCCGAAGACCTGATGATGGGCGCGCCGGCCGAGGTGACGCCGAAGCAGCTCAAGGAACTGAGCATCCGGCTCGATTTGCCGAAGAAGTAAGGCGGCCGCCAAGCCCTCGTCCTGCTGAGTGGGTCCCCGCTTTCGCGGGGACGAGCGGATGATATGCTCCTGCCAGTCGGGGAGGGCGATGCATGCGGTTCGAACGGCTGATTTTCCTGGCGGCTCTGGCGCTCGCGGGGCTCGTGTTGATGAGCTTGCCGGGACGGACGCGGGCGATGGCGCAGGATGCGGCGACGATGCCGATCTTCGACGCCCACATGCACTACAACCAGGAGCCCAATCCGTTCTATTCGCTCGACAAGGTGATCGAGGTCTTCGGCCGCAACCACGTCAAGGGCATCCTTGCCACCAGCCGCCCGAACAAGGGCACGCACCAATTGATGGAGGCGCAAAAGGACGGAAAAGCACCGGGCCTGTGGGTGGTGCCGTTCATTCGCCCTTACCGCGTGCGCGCCGACATCCAGACCTGGTTCGGCGATCCGCTCAGCATCGAGCTCATCGAGCAGGAGTACAAGCGCGGCTATTACCGCGGCATTGGCGAATTCCATCTTTACGGAAAGTCGGCCTGGAATCCGATCGTCAAGCGGATCGTCGATTTCGCCGTCGCCAACGATCTCTACTTGCATGCGCACAGCGATGAAGAAGCGCTGCTCATCCTATTCGAGCACAATCCGAGAGCGAAGA
>JAHCKF010000095.1 GCA_026125925.1 Pseudolabrys sp. | reverse complement strand
CCATGTCCGGCGTCACGCTGCCGCGCTCGTTGACGATCTTGTCGAGGGTCTGCCGGCTGACGCCAAGAGCCTCGGCCGCCTTGCCGATGGTCAGGTTCAACTCCGGCAGGCAGTCCTCGCGGACGATGCGGCCGGGATGGGGCGGGTTCTTCATACGCATTGCCAATCTCCTAGTGGTAGTCCACGTGATCCACGTCGAAGGCATCGCCATCGACGAAACGGAACACGATGCGCCAGTTCCCGGTGACCCAGACGGCATGAAAGCCCTTGTAGTCACCACTGAGCGCGTGCAGCCGGTATCCCGCCACGTTGCAATCCTCGATCCGCCGCGCGGCCTCGATCGTTGCGAGGCGGTTCTCGATACGGCTGATCTGGTCGGCGGGAAGTCCGCGGCTATCCCCCTTCTCGAACAGGTTCCGCAGCTTCTTGCTCTTGAAAGTCCGGATCATGCCCGCCTCGCAATCAATGTAAACTGACAATAGTCAGTTGTCAATGGAACTCCCGACCGTTTGAATGGTAGCGCATCAGGACTCGGGTTGCCGGCTGCCCCTGAGCCGCCGTCCATCCTCGATCATGTCCTCGTCTCGGATGGTGAGGCCGTACTGGCGGAGGGCGTCCATGACGACATGGCGGACGCTCGCCTCCTGCCGGACGGCCAGAATCTTCAACTCGGTCCAGAGGTAATCGGGAAGCACCATGTTGAGGGGCTTGGTGCGGGTGTGGGGAAACCCACCTGAAGCGTCAGGGGACGCCTTTACGGTCGGCTGCGGGGCGACCAGGGCGGCGACCCCCTTCTCCTTCGCCAGCCGTTCTATGCCGGCATCGAGCGGGTCCTTGTCGAGGGGCTGGAACGGGGCGCGGGAACGCTGGCTCATGCGGCGCTCCTAGTGACGGAAGCCGCCCCGACGACGGCCTTCATTTCGGCGACGAGCGCGGCAATTTCGGCCCCTGCCCGGTTGGGCTCGGTCAGCGTCGGCGGCTCGCCGTTGAGGAACATCTCCCGGTAAGACGCACGCTCGATCAGCACCGTCTCGAAGCGCGGCAGCCTGTGGCGCTCCAGTTCGGCGAACGCGAACTCGCTGACGCGGGTGCGCAGCGGGAACATCTTGGTCAGCAGGACGCGGAACGGAATCTCCCGGCCGGCCGTCTCCGCCACGTCCCGCAGGTCGTCAGCGATGACGAGGGCTTCCCGCATGTCCGGCTCGGACGCCTGGGCAGGGATGATGACAAGGTCCGCCCGCGCCAGGGCTTTGAGCAGCGTCACCTCGCGGCTGCCGGCCAGGTCGATCAGGATGTGGTCGAACTCGCCCGACTCCTGACTTTCGCGGCAGAACGCGGTGAAGGCCGGCGGCTCGATCGCCGTAACGGTGAGATTCGGAATAGACGTGCGCAGTGCCCACCGTTTGAGGGTGCCGTTCTGGTCGAGGTCGATGACCTGGACCCCCTCCCCGCCGAGCGCGAGATGGGCCGCAACGGCGGCGCAGGTGGTGGACTTGCCGACCCCTCCCTTGGAGGATGCGAATGTGACGATCATGAAGAACAATCTGCTTGGGTGAGTGAATATAACTGCAAATAGTGTCTCATGGCTTTGCTTGTATGAACAAGCCGATTCTTGACCAGCAATGCAAATCTACATTTGCTCTGATATATGATTGTAGAGCATTGGAGTACACCCCAAGTCCAGACCACCCGGATGCCTTTTCGGACTGTCCGCAGCTCCGGCAGTGACGGGGGAGCGTGCCAAACACCCGTTCCGAACTTGGGCAGTAGAGCCTTTCGGTTCTTCGTCGTCCCTCAGTCGCTACGGCGCGCTGTGGGGGCGCGCGCTCCTTCGGGCCTCCTTATTGAGTCTATAAGAAGGGAATCCCTGCAAACCCGCAGAAAACCGTCAGAAAAGAATCAGTTTCTGATTCAATTTGCTCAATTCCTGTTCAAATATGCTCAAAATACACTTGTCAGACTGAACAAATACAGTCAGGCTCATGTCTGTAATTGTACAGAACAGGAGGCCGAAACTGAGCAAAATCGAACAGAACTCCGAAGTCATCCGCAAGAAACACGGAATGCCGGTCTATCGCTCCAATCCGAGCGTCCCCAGCACCGGCGAGATCGCCCGCACCAAGCGGGTGCAGATCGGCGACGATTACAAGGGCTTCGTCGTCGATCGCGGCACCGGGGAAATCCTGGGGCACGGCGGCGCCATCTCCTACGAGTTCGAGGAGGTGGACAAGGAGCGCTTCGTGAAGCTCTACCTTGCCGGCCTGAAGCAGGCATCCGGGCTATCCAAGGCCGGGCTGGCGGTGTTCGAGATCGTCTACAACGAGCTGCGCGGATCGCCTGGCAGGGACACCGTGCTCCTCAGCCAGGACGCCAGCCCGCTGGCGCCGGCGACGTTCCGGCGCGGCCTACGGGAACTGCTGGAAAAGGAGTTCCTGTTCCGCAGCCCCTATGACGGCACCTTCTTCGTCAACATCCGCTTCATGTTCAACGGCGACCGGCTGGCCTTCGTGAAGGGCTACCGCCTCAAGAACGCCGATACAGGGCAGGCGTCGCTGCCTCTGGCCCTGCCGGAGCCCGGCAGCGACGCCTTGGTCTGACGCTAAGCCGGCGAAGCGGAGAGGCTGAGCGATGCGCGGCTTTTCAACTCGGCCGCGCGCGGCCGGTCGCGCATCCAGGCCAGCACCTCGTGCTCGTACCAGCCGACTCGGTTGGGGCCGAGTTGGATGCGTTGCGGGAACTGGCCGGCCTTCTCCATCCGCGCGATGTGCTGGAGGGAGTAGGGCACGAGCTTCCGCAGTTCCTTCTTGTCGATAATCCGGAAGTGGTTGTCATCGATAATAGGCATATTCGTCTCCTGTCGTGAGGCGCAAAAAACCACAGGATCGCTGTGGATTCGGACTTTGAGCACCCACGGACAGACAGGAGGTTCGATGACGGCGAACCAAGATGCATGAGTAGCGCGATTCGGGGGGGGCACGCTAGGCTCCGAGCGCTAAGGTCGGACCAATCTGGCTGGAATTGGCCTGCGCCGCGAAGGGGATGCGGCCGCGCAGACGGCGGCCTTCGCTCAGAGGCACTGCGCATAGCGACACAAGCAGCAACATCGCGACGCGCGGGCCTTGCGATCGGAGGCCAACGCGATGCGACGCTCTGCCGCGCTTTCCCCGCTACGATATGAGTGCGGTCAGTCTGGCCTCCCAAGCGGCGACCGCCGTCCGCATCTCGCCCATGTAGCTGTGGCGGTTGTAGACGGCCGCAACACCGGAAATAGTGCCTGAGACGTGATTGAGCAGCTTCTCGGTGACGTGCACGGGGATGCTCAAGGCCGCTAGTTGTGTGGCGAAGGTCCGGCGGAGGTCGTGCAAAGTCCAGTGCGGCAGTAGCTTGTCCCCGTGACCCTGCTCGGCCAACGCAGTCGCAATGGCCGCATCCAGGGCATCCTTCGCCTTGCCCCATCCGTTGAAGATTGTCGTCTCCCTACCCCTGGCGATCGGCCGGGCGGCAGGGAAGACGAACTCCGATGTCCGGGGCAGACGCTCAAGGATGCCGGCAACGAGGTCGCCGTAGGGAAACGTGTGCGCCCGCCGGTTCTTGGTGGCGGCCGCGGGAAGGGTGATCGTCCGGTTGGCCGTGTCGATCCAATCCCATTGCAGCGTCGCGATTTCACCGCGCCGCTGCCCGGTCAGGGCAATGAGCTGAACAAGCGGCCCGAACGGGAAGGGCTGACCGCGAGCGGCCCGAAGGACGGTCACGAGCTCCGCGTCGGACAATGCGCGCTCCCGTTCGGATTTGACCGGCGCAAGCTGAACCTGGTCGCAGGGGTTCGCGTGAACGTAACCGCGGCGCATGGCCCACCGGAAGAACACCTTGACCGCCACATAGGCATGGTGGCGCTCCGACGGCGTGTCCTTCAGACGATCGAGCCGTCTCGTCACGTCGCCTGACCGAATCTCGGCCATCTGCATCCGCTCCAGGGACGAGAAGTGCCGGTTGAGCAAACGGCGGTAGCCAGCGACGGTCCGGGGCTTGTTCCGCCCATCGCACATTTCGAGGAACTCGGCCGTGGCCTTCTCCCACGAAATGGTGGCCGGCCGCGTGCGGCCGAGGGTGGCTTCCGCAAGCAGCCGTTTCGCTTCGGCGCGAGCGTCGGTCAGCGACACGACGGGATAGCGGCCGATCGAGATGCGACGTCGGTCGGCACCGTGCATGACGATGAACGTCTTCGTCCCGCCCTGGGAGACGCGAACGCCGAAGCCGGGTAGGCTCTCGTCCCAATGTGTTTGCTGGCCGCTTCCGGGCGGACTGAGCGCCCGAAGGGCAAGGTCTGTCAGGCGAAAGGGGGCCATTCTTAGGCTCGCTATAGGCTCTTTCGAGGGGCGCGTAGGGGCGTTTCCGGACGTTCTCCTATGTCGGAAAAATCGGGCAAAAAGCAAGTCCATAGAATGGCTTATGAGATACCCTGCGCAACCCTGAGAAGGCGCGGAAAAAGCCTGAAAATCCGCGTGTCGGTGGTTCGATTCCGCCCCTGGGCACCATTTGTTCTCCTCATCAGAGATCATAGAGACCCAAACCAGCCACGGCGATCGGCGGTGGGGGCTAGCTGTGGTCCCCGGCTCCAGAAATCGCGCCCACACCGATGCCGCCTGCCATCCCGCCGCCACCACTGCCGCTGCCTTCTCCCCCGGCGCCCCGGCCGCCGCCCCCTTGCCGATCTTCCCTGCCACGCTCGCCGCCTCCCCGTCCGCCCTGGCCGGACGGGCGCGTCGGCCCCTGCTCGGGAATGGCGAGGTCGGACGGGATCGGGTCGATGTCGAGCGCCTTCCGGATGAAATCGCGGAGTGAGATGACGAGGTCGCGGGTGCGCACGGGGCGGCCGGCGACGAGATCGTGCGCAACCTGGTCGGCGAGCCGGACCTGCTCCTCCGTTCCGAGCAGGATGATGTCGGAGAGGGATGCCTCGACCGCGTCGCGGATGCGGCGGCGGCGCTCGGACAGGTCGCCGTCGCCGGACGTTTCGGGCAGGGCCGCGGACGACTCCTCCTCGCTCGCCGGACCAGCCGGCCGGTGCCGGTCGCGCCGATGGCTGGGGTCGACGATCAAGTCGCCGGTAAACGAGCCGCCCAGGACCTTGTAGGCTGCGATCAGCGTGCGGAGGCGCTCGTTGATCTGACGGTTGAGGCGCTCGCGGCGCCGCTGGATGGTGACCATGAGAAGGAGGCGCAGGCCGACGCCGATGAGCGCCAGCAACGCCAGGCCGATCAGCGTCGTCAGCACGCCCTGCCAGGAGCCAAAATCAAAACCGCGCAACGTCCGCCTCCAGAATCCGATGATGCCGGCCGCATCTTAGTCGGCTTTCGCGTCAGTGACGCTGGGCCGCGCGTAGGCGCCTATGCGGAAGGTAGTTGCTGGTGCGTTAGGCTCGCGCCGCAAATGCGGGTATCCACCGGCAGTCGGCGCGCAGAAATGCTCTTTTGTCAAAACGATGGGTGCGACTGCGATTCCGCCCTGGCACCATCATTTCAATCACTTGGAAGCTCGGGTCGGCCGCTCTCAGACGTGCCCGCGCCCCTCGCGAAGCGTGGCGACATCCAGCATCGACTCCGCCAGACCCGTGGTGTGGTTTCATGACTTGTGTGGCGGCGGGTGCGTGCTAGCCTCGACAGCTGGGGCACGGATTTCATTTCCATTCATGCAGGACCTGGAAAATGCGTCTCGTGCTTTGCCTTTTTCTCGGCGTGCTTGCCGTTCCGGCACTGGCCGATACCGGTGTTCAGATCATCGCGGCAACACCAGAGGCGCAGGCGGATGCCGATGCCCTGGGCGCCGCCCTGACCGACGCGCTGGCGCCCGGAGGAGACCGGGCGGATTGCCCGGTGGTCCTGTCCGCAACCGGCGAGATCCTGGCCAGCGTCGCCCATGATCCCGGCCCGCCGCCGGGCTGGACGCTGGCTCTTGGCCCCACCGATAACCCCTTGGCCACCGTATCCGGGCCGGCGGGGGACGTGTCGGCGGCGACGCTGGCCATTCTCGAAAACCTGTGTCCGAGGATCGGCGGCGACGGCGCCTATGCCGGCCCGTGGACGGCAAGCGGCGGCGGCAATGGAACCGTGGTTACCGGCATGGTCCAGTCGGTGTCGCAGATCTTCACACTGGAATGCAGCTTTCCCGGCGGCACCTGCGTGTTCAGATATGTGCCCTTCGGCGGAGGCGGCATCGTGGAAGGCCACCTGCAAGGGGGCGGTGCGACCGCCTTCGTGGAGGGTCTGTATTCGCTGACCCGGCTGCCCGGCGATGTCTATGTCATCGAGCAGACCACCTCCGGCTGCGTGGACGGGGTGCCGAACAGTTGCCGGACCAACGATCACACGATCACCCTGACCCCTTTCGGGAGCTAGGCGTCTGATCCGTCGGAAGCTTCCTCAGCTTGCGGTTCCCGTCCTCGAGGCTCCCCGGGCAAATGCGAAACGAAAGACTGGCGCACCGGACTTCGGCACAGCAACGCCGGTGTAGCGAACGACCTGGGGTTCACGGAATCGACCGTGGCAGCGCTGCTTGGCCACGCCCAAGGCACCGTGACCAGCGCCTACATCCATAGGGTCGATACCGCCTTGATCATGGCCGCAGATGCCGTCGCCGGCTATATCCAGGGCCAGCTCGACGGCGTGGAGTTCAAGCGAAGCTGCTCGATTGGGCAGCCTGATTTTCCGCAAAGCCGGAACGCGGATAACCGCATCTTCGGCTTTCCAGGAACTGAGCCGATATGCCTGAACCTTGCGCGCGACGAGTGGCGTGGGCCAACTCGACTAGCGTGTCTGATGGGCATCAGGTCTTGTCGATCACATTGCTCTGGTTCTTCGGTATTGAATGACCTTTTCCGTTGTGGCGAACTACACTTGGAGGTAGCGATGGGCGTCAATCTACCGAAGGACAGGACGCTGGCAGGGTTTCAGCTGACACAGGTCAAGCAGGCCTTGAAAACATACGCTCGAACCGGCCAAGAGGAGAATTTCTTCGAGGCGAAGTCATTCGCGTCCTCGCGAATGGAAGCGGCCGCGCTTTACGAGGAACTGCTCGAACGAAAGCTCATCGACCCGAAGGCCCTATCCTACGAGCACTATTTGACGGAGGCCGGCCTTGCGATTGCGGAAGGGAAAATGCGTCGTAGCCCGCTGAGCACCGCCCGTCGGGTTCTGCATGATCTACTGGCCCGAATTGAACAGATGAATGAGCACTCCGCGCCGCTCAACGTTGTGCAGCGGGTTTGGCTATTCGGATCGGTCATGCGTGGGCATGATACAGTTGGGGATATCGACCTCGCAATCGAAACCGCCCATAATCCCGCGTTTAGTGACGACGCATCGCGTTCGGCGCGACTTCGTGAACTGGTTGATCAGGCGCCGGGTCATCTACTGTATTTCCGGAAACTCAGCTGGCACGAGGAGCGAGGTATCTTTGGCGAACGCCGACATCCACTCTTGGCCGGCGCTCACATCGGTTCAGACGAACTCCGGCGAATGGGTGTGCCCTGCCAACTTATCTTTGACCGAAGCAGGGGCGGCAGGGTTGATGACGAAGTAGTCCCCCGGCACCCAGACTCTCCCGGACGCAGCAACGAGATGGATGCTCCAAGGGAACTGCCCGACCTCGCACCACTTTCCTCGGTACCGAGGCCCATGGATGCTCGTTGGATGTCTTCATACAAGGTCGACGGGCGCATCTATCCCCGCCGGCTGTTCACCGAGAAGCGGACAGTTCTTGGTTCGGGCTCCTTCGTGATGACCGATGATACCGAACTCCGCTGGCACGACTGGCGCCCGTCTTCGTTGAAGGCTGGCGGCTATAACGGAGTGTCGGAGGTTCTCTTGAAGTATCACGATAGCTGGTTGGATCCGAAGGCGCGAGACGCGGCATCCTTAGTGCTGCGAAGGGCGATCCGAGACCTCGAAACGGAGATCGAACTGCATATCGAGCTTTCCGACTTTGAGCGCCCACGTCGGTTAAAGCCGGCACTAGAAGGTCCGTTCGTCCATCTGTGCGGGATGGTGGCTATGATCATATGCGGCGACATCCACCGCCAGACCACTCGTTTGAATGAACGCCAAGTACACAAGCAGATTGCCATAGTTTTTGACGCGAGCGGGCTGCCCGACGAAATCCGAGATGTCGCGCCAGTTTGGATCGAAAGCCTGCTGCAGGAGCTAGCTCCTCCGGCGCTCGATGGATTGTCACTCTGAGGTTGAGCCTACGTGATCAAACGGAAAGCTCTTTTTGCTTCCGCTTCGCGAATCCCGCCGCGTCTCTACCAATGCAACGATGACGAGTCTGGCCGGGAGGATGTCCGTCGCCGTCAGCTCGGCACGTCAGCCACACTATCGTCTGCTCGCCGCGGGCGATGGTTGAGACCCAACGTCGTCCCAAGAGCCATTGAGAGACGCACGTATTTTTTAGCTTGTGAGTAGCGCACCGCCGTGATTTCGAACGCGGGACATCTACCGAGGTGGCGCTCTATCCAACTGAGCGACGGGGCATCTGTTGCTTACGCAGTGCTTCCGCGACGCATTTATAAGCGCCACGCGAACGAAACGATGCCTTACTAAACGCATGAAATTGTAGGAGAAAATGGCGCACCCGACAGGATTCGAACCTGTGACCTCTGCCTTCGGAGGGCAGCGCTCTATCCAGCTGAGCTACGGGTGCTTCGGCGCAAGCGGGCGTCCGCCCGGTTGATACAGGAAGGCCGGCGGGGGGACAACCGCGGCGCAGGCTCGCGCCGCGGCGGCGGACGCGGCTGCTTTCGCGGCGGGGGCGGGCGTGTCACGCTTGGCGTGGCGCTTGAGCGGGAAGCCGCGGCGGCCGAAGCGGGAGGGGCCAATGGGGGATGGGCAGGAGCAGCGGCCGGCGAGTCCGGCCGATGTGTATGAGGCGGTGTTCGTGCCGGCGATCTTCGAGCCGCTCACGCGGGCGACGCTCGACCTCGCGCGGCCGCAGCCTGGCGAGCGGGTGCTCGACCTCGCCTGCGGCACGGGCATCGTGGCGCGGCGGGCGGCGCCGCTCGTCGGCGATGGCGGCAGCGTCGTCGGGCTCGATCTGCGGCCGGGGATGATCGCCAAGGCGCGGTCCCTGCCGGCGCCGGAGGGCGCGGCGATCGACTGGCGGGAGGGCGACGCGACAGCGCTTCCCTTCGCCGCCGGCACGTTCGACCTCGTGCTGTGCCAGCAAGGCCTCCAGTTCTTCCCCGACCGCACGGCGGCCGCGGCCGAGATGCGCCGCGTCCTCGCCGACGGCGGGCGCGCAGTCCTCGCCGTGTGGCGGGGCCTGGAGCATCTGACGCTGTTTCGCGAGCTGACCGAGGCCGAGGCCCGCCATCTGGCGAAGCTCGGCGTCAGCTATGAGGAGATCGCGCTGCCGTTCCTGATGGGGGACGAAGGCGAGATCCGCGCCGCGCTCGCCGCCGGCGGCTTCACCGCGATCACGATCAGCGAGGCGACGATCACGGCCTCGTTCCCGTCCGCGGACCGCTTCGTGCGCGACGTCGAGACGGCCTATGCTTCGGTCATGCCGCAATTCGTCGACGACCCGTCGGCGTTCGAGGCGTTCGTCGCGGCGGTGGCGGCGGATCTCGCGCCGGCGCTGGCGCGCTATCGTGACGGCGACGGCGTGCGGTTCACCCTCAAGGCGCACATGGCAGTCGCGCAGTAGGGATGACCGGCCGCTCGTCAGTTCGCTGGCGTGAGCGGGTCTACCAGCGGCGCCGTCGCTGGGCAGACCCCTCCCCGAAACGCTGCGCGTTTCGACCCTCCCGCAAGGGGAGGGTTGATTCCAGCGTGCTCGGCCTTCCGCTCCACCTCGCTCGCGGCCGGCGGTTCGCCTACTGCGCGGGGCGGCCGTCGGGCATGATGGTGCCGGCGAAGATGGCGTCGGTGAAGTCGGCGCCGCTGGAGCGGGCG
>JAHCKF010000094.1 GCA_026125925.1 Pseudolabrys sp. | reverse complement strand
GCGTTGACGGTGCCATATTTGTCTGGCACTCCGGTGCGATCAGGACAGAGATATGAGCCTTTCCGCCCGTCATAAAACCGTTGCAGTCGATGTTGCCGGCGTCACCGTCGGCGGCGGCGCACCGATCGTCGTGCAGTCGATGACCAACACCGACACGGCGGATGTCGAGGGCACCGCGCGGCAGATCGCGGCGCTGGCGCGCGCCGGTTCCGAACTGGTGCGCATCACCGTCGATCGCGACGAAGCGGCGGCGGCGGTGCCGAAGATCAAGGACCGACTGGCGCAGATGAATGTGCGCGTGCCGATCGTCGGTGACTTCCATTACAACGGTCACACGCTGCTCAACGATTTTCCCGGCTGCGCCGAAGCGCTCGACAAGTACCGCATCAATCCCGGCAATGTCGGTTTCAAGAACAAGCGCGATCCGCAGTTCACCCAGATCGTCGAAATGGCGATCAAACACGGCAAGCCCGTGCGCATCGGTGTCAACTGGGGCTCGCTCGATCAGGAATTGCTGACGAAGCTGATGGACGAGAATTCGCGCTCGCCCGATCCGATCGACGCCCGCGCGGTGACGCACGAGGCCATGGTGCAGTCGGCGCTGCTGTCGGCGGCGCGCGCCGAGGAGATCGGTCTGGCGAAGAACCGCATCATCCTGTCGGCGAAGGTGTCCGCGGTGCAGGATCTGATCGCCGTTTACACCGAGCTCGCGCGCCGCTCCGACTATGCGCTGCATCTCGGTCTCACCGAAGCCGGCATGGGTACCAAGGGCATCGTCGCCTCGGCGGCGTCGATGGGCGTGCTATTGCAGCAGGGCATTGGCGACACCATCCGCATTTCGCTGACGCCCGAACCGGGCGGCGACCGCACCCGCGAGGTGCAGGTTGGGCAGGAACTGCTGCAGACCATGGGCCTGCGCACCTTCGTGCCTTTGGTCGCGGCGTGTCCCGGCTGCGGCCGTACGACGTCGACGACGTTCCAGGAACTGGCTTCAGATATTCAAAGCTTCATTCGCGACTCCATGCCGGAGTGGAAGACACGCTATCCCGGCGTCGAAACGCTCAACGTCGCGGTGATGGGCTGCATCGTCAACGGCCCGGGTGAGAGCAAGCACGCCGACATCGGCATCTCGCTGCCCGGCACCGGCGAACAGCCGACCGCGCCGGTCTTCATCGACGGCAAGAAGGCCGCCACCTTGCGCGGCGCGACACTGAGCGCCGACTTCAAGCAGATGGTGATCGACTATATCGAGCGCCGCTGGGGCACCGGCTCGCGCACCGCGGCCGAGTAAAGCCCGCTTTTGTCGAAAGAACGCGCGTGAAAGCCAAATTCGTCCTGCTGACCTTCCTGGCGTTCGGCGTGCTCATGGTCGGTCTGACGATCTACTATGCCGCCACCATCGATCGTGCGCAGCGCGACATCGCCACCGTCGTGGCGCCGGACGGCCGTTACAAGGCGGTGCGCATGCGCGTTTACGGTGACAAACCCGAGCCGTTCTGCGTCGATACCATCGCCATCTATCTGTCGATCTATCCGGAGAGCTTCGTCTCGTCCAAGCGCGCCTATGAAGTCTATGGCGGGCCCTGCGCCACGCCCTACAAGGACGCGCCGCTGCCGAAGATCGAATGGACCAGCAACAAGACGGTGCGCATCACTTATGCGGCGCCCGCCGACAAGCCGCCGCGCAAGCGCGACGAGGACGCCTCATTGTATGTCGACATCACCTGGGTGAAGGCGCCAACGCCTTAGATCAGATTGGCGACGACGTTCACCGTGAGCGCCAGCACGACGAGATTGAAGAAGAACGATAGCACGCCGTGCATCGACACCATGCGGCGCATGACCTTGGACGTGATCTCAACGTCGGACACCTGGGAGGTCATGCCGATGACCAGCGAGAAATAAAGGAAGTCGCTGTAATCCGGCGCCTTGTCGCCGGGAAACTCGAGCCCGCCGATCATGTCGTCGCGGCCTCTGCCGTAATATTCGTGCGCGTAGTGAAACGCGAAGATCGTGTGCACGAAGGTCCATGACAGGACGATGGTGACGATGGTCAGGCCGATGGCGAGCGGTGCGCCGCCTTGCTTGGCGCCGACCAGCGCGAAGACGACGGCGACCAGGCTGGCGAAGGTGGCGACGATCGACAGCACGAGAATGGCAAAACCGCCTTCGTCCTGCTCGGCGGCGCGCCTGCGGATATCCTTGACGCCGTTGCGCCGCCGGAATCGCGCGGCGAGCGCCAGATAGACGATCAGTCCGACATCCCACCCCGCCAGCAGGCGCGCCAGAGCGTCGAGTTTGAGCGCCATCAGCGCCAGTGCGCAGGCGACACCGGCGGCGATGGCGATGATCAGTTTCAAATGCGCGTGCGCAATGCGCACCGGCATGGACGGGATCGAGGCAGGTTTGGCTTTGGCCATGAGGGCGCTTTGCGGCTGCGGCGTTCAGTTCCGCCGTTCGGCGACGAAGCGCGCGGCGTCGCGCAGAGTATTCGCCTTCGGACCGAAAGGCGCCAGCGCGTCGTCGGCGGCATCGATCAAAGCTTCGAGCTTGGCGCGCGCGCCGGCAAGCCCAAGCGCCGCGACAAGGGTCGCCTTGCCGGCGCCGGCATCCTTGTGGGCCGCTTTGCCGAGCGTCGCCGCGTCGCCCTCGACGTCGAGCAGATCGTCGGCGATCTGGAAGGCTTCGCCGATCGCGGCGCCATACTGTTCCATGGCAGCGAGATGCCCGGCATCGGCCTGACCCAGAAGCGCGCCGGCGCGGCAGGCGAAGCGCAGCAGCGCGCCGGTCTTCATAGCCTGCAAGGTGACGATCTCGGTTTCGCTCAGCACACGCTTTGCCGAGAAGCGGCCTTCGGCCGAAAGATCGAGCATCTGTCCGCCGGCCATGCCGCCGAGGCCGGAAGCACGGGCCAGTTCCCTGACGAGAGCGATGCGTACCTTGGCGTCGGCGTGGATTTCATCGCGCGCGAGGATGTCGAACGCCAATGTCAGCAGCGCATCGCCGGCGAGAATGGCGGTCGCTTCGTCGAACGCCTTGTGCACGGTCGGGCGGCCGCGGCGTAGGTCGTCATTGTCCATCGCCGGCAGGTCGTCGTGCACCAGCGAATAACAGTGCAGCAGTTCGAGCGCGCAGCCGGCGAGCAAAGCGCTTTCGCGCGGAGCGCCGAACAGCGCCGCGCTTTCGACCAGCAGGAACGGCCGCAGCCTTTTGCCGCCGCCGAGCGCGGCGTGGCGCATGGCAGCGACGAGGCGCTTCGGCCGTGCCGTTTCCCCGGGCAGCGGCGCGCCGTCGAGCAACTGCGCGAGCTGCGCTTCGGTGTCGGCGGCGACGGCGTTGAGGCGGTCGGTGAAGGACGGGGAACTCATGGCGCCTTGTTAGCGCCGACCTCGCCGCGTCGGCAACCCGAGGCCGCATTCCGCCGGCCGATGGGTTACACTGACGGCCGTGATCAGCCGCTCGGACTTCCTGCCCTCATTGAAACCCGGCTTTGCCCGCCGCAAACGGTCGGCGTGGCGGACGGCGCTTTACGCGGTGCTGGTGGTGCTGGCGGTGCCCTATGTGCTGACGCCGCTCTACGCCGTGGTTAATCCGCCCTCGACGCTGATGCTGTGGCGGACCGTGACCGGGCAGCGGGTGGTCCAGACCTGGGTGCCGCTGTCGAAAATCGACCCGGATCTGGCGCTTTCCGTGATCGTGGCCGAGGACGGCCGCTTTTGCAGCCATTTCGGCATCGATTTCACCGAAATCCAGAACGCCATCGACGACGCCGACGGCCTCGAAGACATGCGCGGCGGCTCCACCATCACCCAGCAGGCGGTCAAGAACCTGTTCCTCTGGCAGGGGCGCAGCTATGTCCGCAAGGCGCTGGAACTGCCGCTGGCGCTGTGGTTCGACCTGGTGCTGTCGAAACGCCGGATCCTGGAAATCTACCTGAACATCGCCGAATTGGGCCCGGACGGGGAATTCGGCGCCGAAGCGGCGGCGAAACGGTCCTTCGGCCGCTCCGCGGCCAGCCTCGGGCGCTATCAGGCGGCGCTGCTGGCCGCCTCGCTGCCCAATCCGGTGACCCGGGATACGAAGCGCCCGGGGCCGGGTTTGCGGCGGCTGGCGGGCCTCTACGAGCGCCGGGCGGCCCGCACGGGCGAGGCGGCGGCCTGCCTGCACCTGCGCCGCTAAATCCGGGCTTTAGGGGCTGGCTTTGGCGCCTTTCATCCTCTATAAGCCCCGCTCCAAACCGACATTTCGCGCCTATCAGGAGTTCAACCCCATGGCTGTGCCGAAAAGAAAAACGTCGCCGTCGCGCCGCGGCATGCGTCGTTCGGCCGATGCTTTGAAGCAGCCGACCTACGTCGAAGACAAGGATTCCGGCGAGCTGCGCCGTCCGCATCACATCGATCTGAAGACCGGCATGTATCGCGGCCGTCAGGTCCTCAAGGCGAAGACCGAGGCGTAAGTCGCCTGACGAGGCGGAGGGAAAGCTGGCTCATGTACATGCTCGGCTTTCCCCTGCTTTTGGTCCCCTTTGCGATCTACAACATCATTGCCTTTCTCTGGGCCGGCGTGAGCTGGTCGGGAACGGTGTCGTCCGTGCATCTGGTCTCGGGCGGCGAATGGGCCATGTCGGCCGGTGATGTGCTGATCGCGGTTTCGTTGCTCTTCCTGTTTGCCGAGATCGTGAAGGCGACGCGCATCGGCACCCGCGCGGTGCTCGATCACGCGCTGTCGCTGCTGCTGTTTCTCGCGATGCTCGTCGAATTCCTGCTCGTGGCGCAGGCCGCGACCTCGACGTTTTTCCTTCTGATGGTGATCAGCTTCGTCGATGTGCTGGCCGGTTTCGCCGTGACTTTGCGCACGGCGCAACGCGACCTCACCGTCGAAAATCTCCCCTCGACCTGAGCCAATCTCCGATGTCCCGCGATTTCCAACTGCCTGGCCGCTCGCCGGTTATCGCCCGCGACGGCATGGCGGCGACCTCCCATCCGCTGGCGACGCTGGCCGCTGTCGACATGCTGCGCGAAGGCGGCACCGCCGCCGACGCCGCGGTCGCCGCTTGTGCCACGCTTTGCGTCGTCGAGCCGCACATGACCGGCATCGGCGGCGACTGCTACGCGCTGGTGTCGAAACCCGGCAAACCGGTATGGGGCTATAACGGCTCGGGCCGCGCCGGCGCCAAGGCCTCGGGCGAGGTGCTGCGCACTCAGGGCCTCAAGGAGATCGGCGACTCGATCCACGCCGTCACTGTGCCCGGCGCGCTCGATGCCTGGGATGCGACGCTCAAAGCCCATGGCCGCTTCGGCCTCGATCGCGTCCTGCAACGCGCCATCCATTACGCCGAGAACGGCTGGCCGGTGGCCTCGAAGGTCGCCTGGGATTGGAACCGTTACACCGCCAAGCTGGCCAAGGACGCCGGCGCGACCAAACACTATCTCTTCAACGGTCAGGCGCCGAAGGAAGGCGACGTCGTCAAGTCGCCGGCGCTCGGCCAGACCTTGCGCACGCTCAGCACCAAAGGCGCGCGCGCGTTCTATGAGGGCGAACTCGCCGAGGACATGGCGAAGACGCTCGCCGCCAAGGGCTCCTTCCTCACCGCCGAAGATTTCAACGCCCATCGCGGCGACGCGGTCGAGCCGGTCTCGACCAATTACCGCGGCCTCGACCTGGTCGAAATCCCGCCGAACGGTCAGGGCATCGTCGCCCTGATCATGCTCAACATCCTCGAGACCTTCGACATCAAGTCGCTCGATCCCTGGGGTCCGGAGCGTTTCCATCTACAGCTCGAGGCGGCGCGGCTCGGTTACGCCGTGCGCGACGCGCACCTCGCCGACATCGAGCACATGAAACACAGCGTCGCCGATCTGATCGACAAGGGCTTCGCCAAAAAGCTCGCGGCCAAGATTGATCTCAACACGCGCGCCGTCTTCCCCGACGCGCCGACGCCGGGCGGCGACACGGTCTACCTGTCGGTGGTGGATAAGGACCGCATGGCGGTGTCCTTCATCAACTCGCTCTATTCGGCCTTCGGCCTCGGCGTCTGCACCGAGAAGTCGGGCATCATGCTGACCAACCGCGGCGCCTGCTTCACGCTCGAGCCCGGCCACGTCAACACTTTCGGCCCGAACAAGCGGCCGATGCACACCATCATTCCCGGCATGACCATGAAGGACGGCCGCTGTGACATGAGCTTCGGCGTCATGGGTGGCGGTTATCAGCCGATGGGGCACGCGCAGATCGTCATGAACATGCTCGACTACGGCATGGACGTGCAGCAGGCGATAGACTTCCCGCGCTTCATGTTCGAGGACGGCAAGGTGCTCATCGAGCGCGGCACGCCGCAGAAGACCCTCGACGGTCTCAAGGCGCGCGGCCACGTCATCGCCGAGCCGCTCAACCCATGGGGCGGCGCGCAGACGGTGAAGATCGATTGGGACCGCGGCGTGCTGATCGGCGGTTCCGAGCCGCGCAAGGACGGCCTCGCGCTCGGCTACTGAGCGCCGTTCAGGCGGCGGCGCGCACGAGACTGTCGACGGAACGCGCAGCGCGGCGGCGCGGCTTGCCGTAATCGCGAACGAAACGCTTGCCGGCGTCGGTCGCAAAGACGAAGGCGCCCTGGCCTTCGAGCAGCTTGCGCTCGACAAGTCCACGCTCCAGCGCCGTCTCCCACACCATCAGCCGCGGACATGACGTGCGCCAGGCATCGAGCACATCGCGCTGCGCGCGCGGCTCGCGTGCGATCCATTCCACGAGATCGCGCACCAAAGGGTCGATGATGTCGGTCATGACGGCTGGCTCCCTCATGCATTTCAGGTGAGGGAACCTACATCAGATCGCCGCTGCGTGCGCGATGAATGCAGGCCGGCCGGCGCCTCAATTCTGCCGCCCTGCCGGCCGTTATATTGTAACGAGTACGAGTCAGGCCCACCTGTTCTTCTCGGGGAGCCGCCGGCAATGAGGGCGCGGATTGCGGCGGTGCAGATAGTGCAAAGAACCTGTTTTGCCCGCCGCCGCGATTCATGGCGTTTGACGGCCGCATGACGTCAGCGCCCGATCCTCTGCTTGTGCCGAGCCCGCACAAGACGCATCGTCCTGTCGATCCCAAGTGGCTGATCTCGCTGCTGCTGCTGGCGGGCACCGCCGTGCTCCTCCTTGTCGGATTGTGGAATTGGGTCGATGCCGATCTGTCAGTGGCGATCGCACCCGAATTTTCCGGCGCTCCAACGAGTGGTGCCGTCTCGCAACGCGCCGATCGCCTGCCTCCCGCCTTCGATGAGCCGGGCATCATCCGCAAGCATGTCGAACAACTCGTCGGCGATGCCACCGGCATGGAGCATTTCACTCTGGTGTTGTTGCGGCTGGTGCAGGCCATGGATCCCTTTTCCACGGCCGCGTCGGAGCCGGCCGCACGAAGGTCGATTGAACCGCCAGCCGTTGCCGGCGATGAGGCGCTGCCGCCGGAAATCCGGTTTGGCGCATCGCGACCGGCGTCGCGAAGTCACGTCACGGCCTATGCCGAAGAAGACATCGGCGCCACGGCGCGGCTCCCCGGCATACCGATCAATCTATCGGTGATCGGCAAATCGGATCGGATGGCGCAGGCCGAGCGGCATGTCATCGTCGCGCGTCACGGCGATGCTCTGCAGGGCATCCTTGCCGCGATCGGCGTGGCCGAGCGTGATGCGCACGACATCGCCTCGCTCCTGACGCTGTCCTGGTTCGGCCGCGACGTCTTCTCCGGTGGCGAGGTCATCTCAGTGTCGATGAATCGCGCCAAGGATCATCCGCGGCCGTGGGAAGTCGATATTGCCCGGAACGGCAAGACGGTGCGCACCGCCGTGCTCGCTGACGACGGCAGATTTGTCCGGGTCGCGCCGCGCGTGGCGAGGGCGGCCGATGGACCGGGTGGCTTGAAGTTGCGCCGGGACCTCGATGCCGGGCCGCACGTGAAACTGAACGAGAGCTTCGCGCGGCTCAGCCGGACCCATCGCTTGCCGCCGTCACTCGTCAAACAATTCATGTCGCTGTGCGGGTCGGATATCGAGCGCGGCGCGGCCATCTCGCCGGACGACACGGCCCAGTTGCTTTACAGTGCCGACGCCAATGGTGAGCCGACATTGACCTTTGCCGCGCTCACCCTCGACGGTTCGACCCGTCGCTACTACCGGTTCACCGCACCGGACGACGGCAGCACCGAGTATTACGACGCCGGTGGGCGATCGGTCGTTAAGACGATGATGAAGAAACCGGTGCTGGCCGGGCGTCTCGGCGATGGCTTCGGCTGGCGTATCCATCCCATCCTGCGCGACCGCCGCTTCCATGAAGGCGTCGATTACGCGGCGCCATTCGGTTCGCCCATCGTCGCCGCCGCCGACGGCATGATCGAAATCATCGGCGAAGAAGCCGGTTACGGCAAATATGTCCGCGTTCGTCACGACTTCGGTTACGAGACGACCTACGCGCATATCTCCGGCGTGCCGCGCGGGCTGAAGGTTGGATCGCGCATTCGCCGCGGCCAGACCATCGCCTATGTTGGCTCGACCGGCTTGTCGACGGGGCCGCATTTGTATTTCGAGCTTCGGGTCAACGGGCACTACGCCGATCCGCTGCAGGCAAACCTGCGCGCCGGCCGGGTGCTCGACGGTGGCACGCTCGCCGCTTTTCAGGCGGCGCGCCGCCGGACCGATCGTCTGGTGCAAGCCACCGAGTGAGGGCCGGCCCGCGAAGCATCGATGCCCCGGGCGGAAGGTTTCAGATGTTTGAAGGCAGCGCGATCAACGCTGCGCGAGCAACGTCGCCATATCGCGATAGGTGGCCGAGGCCTCCTGCGGCGAGGCCCGCCGGCGCTCGCGGGTCTGCGGCGCCCGATCGCGGGTGGCGATCAGATGGGCGAGGAAGACGGCCGGGCGGTATGAAGGTGTAGCAGGCTCCAGGGTTTCCGGTGCGGGCACGGCGACGATGGCGCGACCCTGCGGCGGCGCATCATCCGGCTGATGGTTCACGGAATCTTGCCGCGACTCACCGCGCTGCATGCTATCGAAGAGCTGCTTGGTGACCTGCTTGCTCGGCACGATGCGCACGGGGGCAACTCTGTCTCAACGAGGGACACGGTTCTCGACTTCCCCCTTAAACTGGCAAGCCCTGTGCCGTTAACGGTTCGTCGTGGTTAAGAGACGGCAACGTGTCGTTTTGTCGAACTTATTTAAGTCTCGCCCGATAGTGTTGGTGATTGCGTAGTTACACACAGGCAACGCGTATTATGACGCGGCGTTCCCAGAACGGGACGAAAGAGACATGAGCGAATTAGGCGCGGGCGATCCACCGGATACCGGAACTCCCAATCCCGCTGAGATCCTGCAGATGGTCGGCCAGGCTGCCTATGAGTGGCAGCTTGCCAGCGACCGCCTGAAGTGGTCGCCTCATGCCGCCGCGGTGCTCGGCCTTGCCGATACCGCCGCGCTCGGAACCGGCGCCGCATTTGCCCGTGCCACCGACGCCGCCGGCGGCGTGGGCCGCCTTGAAGCGATCCAAGCGAGCCCTCAGAGCGCCGGCGCCGATGGCGTTCCCTACGAAGCCCAGTACGCCTTCAAGCGCCCGGACGGCACCACGACGTGGCTGGAGGATACCGGCCGCTGGTTCGCCGGCGCCGACGGCAAGCCGGCGCGTGCCTGCGGTGTTATCCGCGCCATCGACGCTCGCCACGAGCGCGAACAGGAACTGATCAAGCTGTCCAAATACGACTCGCTGACGGGCGAACTCAACCGCACCGCGGTCATCGATGTGCTGAACGCGACGCTCGACGACACCATTCGCTTCCGTGGTTCCTGTGGTTTCCTGCTCGCCGCCATCGACAATCTCGGCCAGCTCAACGATTCCTACGGCTTCGACATCACCGAAGACGTCATTGCGCAAGTGGCCAAGCGCATCCGCGCCCGCGTTCGCGGCAAGGATTATTTCGGCCGCATCTCCGGCAACAAGTTCGCCGTCGTGATGACCAAGTGCACGCCGGACGAAATGTCGGTCGCGGCGGAGCGGTTGCTGGCGGGCGTGCGCGACGAGCCGATCGCCACGTCGGCCGGCCCTGTCGCCGTGACCATCACCATTGGCGGCGTCACCGCGCCGCGCCACGCCGGCACGCTGAGCGAAGTGCTGAGCCGCTCGCAGGATGCGCTGGCGGCGGCCCGCGACAAGCGCCTCGGTTCGTTCGCCGCCTATCGGCCGAG
>JAHCKF010000093.1 GCA_026125925.1 Pseudolabrys sp. | reverse complement strand
TACGCCGTGCAGTTCCACCTCGAAGTGATGCACACGCCGCACGGCGCGGCGATCCTGCGCAACTTCGTCCGCAAGATTGTCGGCGCATCCGGCGACTGGACCATGCGCGCCTTCCGCGACGAGGCGGTCGAGAAAATCCGCGCACAGGTCGGCAAGGGCAAGGTGATCTGCGGCCTGTCCGGCGGCGTCGACTCCTCGGTCGCCGCGGTGCTGATCCACGAGGCGATCGGCGAGCAGCTCACCTGCGTGTTCGTCGATCACGGGCTGCTGCGGCTCGGCGAAGCGGAGAAGGTCGTCGCGCTGTTCCGCGACCACTACAACATCCCGCTGGTGCATGTGGATGCGAGCGACATGTTCCTCGGCGCGCTCGCCGGCGTCGACGACCCCGAGGCCAAGCGCAAGACCATCGGCAAACTGTTCATCGACGTGTTCGAGGCCGAGGCCAAGAAGATCGGCGGCGCCCACTTCCTGGCGCAGGGCACGCTCTATCCCGACGTGATCGAGAGCGTGTCGTTCACCGGCGGGCCGTCGGTGACGATCAAATCGCATCACAATGTCGGCGGGCTGCCCGAGCGCATGAACATGAAGCTCGTCGAGCCGCTGCGCGAACTGTTCAAGGACGAGGTGAGGGCGCTCGGCCGCGAGCTCGGCCTGCCGGAATCCTTCGTCGGCCGCCATCCGTTCCCGGGGCCAGGGCTCGCCATCCGCGTGCCCGGCGCCATCACCAAGGACAAGCTCGATATCCTGCGGCTTGCGGACGAAATCTACATTGAAGAGATCCGCCGCTGCGGCCTCTATGACGACATCTGGCAGGCCTTCGCCGTGCTGCTGCCGGTCAAGACCGTCGGCGTCATGGGTGACTTCCGCACTTACGAATATGTCGTCGGCCTGCGCGCCGTGACGTCGGTGGACGGCATGACCGCCGACTTCTTCCCGTTCGACATGAAATTCCTCGGCATGGTGGCGACGCGCATCATCAACGAGGTCAAGGGCGTCAATCGCGTGGTGTATGACGTGACGAGCAAGCCGCCGGGGACGATTGAGTGGGAGTGAGGGGCACCGGTGAGCCACCGTATCTACACGACCAGCTTCGCCAGCGTTTATCCGCTCTATGTAGCGAAGGCCGAAAAGAAGGGGCGCACAAAGGCGGAGGTCGATGAGATCATCCGCTGGCTCACGGGGCACACGCAGAAGAGCCTCGACGCTGCGCTGAAGAACCAAGTCAATTTCGAAGATTTCTTCGCGCAAGCGCCCAAGATGAACCAATCCCGCTCGCTGATCACGGGCGTGGTCTGCGGTGTCCGCGTCGAGAATGTCGAGGAGCCGGTGATGCGGGAAATTCGCTATCTCGACAAGCTGGTCGACGAACTTGCCAAGGGCAAGGCGATGGAGAAAATTCTAAGGAAGCAGCCCGGGTGAGCGCAGCGAACCCGGGGACGTGGGCCGCATTCCCGGGTTGCGCATCGCTCCACCCGGGCTACGCTTTGGCGTCCCGCGCCGGAGTTCCCTCATGCCCCGCTTCCTCGCCGTCTACACCATGAAGCCGGGAAACGTCGTGCGCTTTCGTGCAATGCCGAAAGCCAAGCAGGACGCGGTCGATGCCGCCGGCGTTCCGCGATGGATGGACTGGGAGAAAGCCAATGCCGCGTCGTTTGCCGACAGAGGCGGCATGGTCGGCAAGACCAAGCGCGTGACGAAGGATGGCATCGCCGACGCGCAGAACGACATCTGCGGCTATGTCGTCGTCGAGGCGGAGACCATCGACGCTGCTGCCAAGTTGTTCGAGAACCATCCGCATTTCAGTATCTTTCCCGGTGATGCCGTCGACATCATGCCGTTCGTGACCGGGCCTGACGCGGCCAAGTAGCCCGGGTGAGCGTAGCGAAACCCGGGGCTACCACGTCGTTCGCGGGGTGCCGATCGCGCCCGTCAAACCGCCGGCTTGGCGGCTTTCGCCGCGCCCCAGAGCGAGCCGGGGTTCACGCGATCCGGATAAAGCGCCAGCATTTCGTTGTAGAGATCGAGATGGTTCGCGGTTTTCGCCACCGTCGCATTGAAATCCTGGATATAGCGCCGCGTCGCGTCGATGTGACGCGGCGAGCCGTCCTGGTCCGTGACCGCATGGCCGGCGACGACCGCCTTCGGCTGCAAGGCTTCGATGATGTCGAGCGCGCGCAGCCACTCCGATCGTGCCGCCGCATCGCATTCCGCCAGATAAAGATGCGTTTCGTTGTAGACGGCATCGCCGGCGACGACCAGGCCGGTCGATGGGATGTGCAGTGCGGTGGTCTGTGACGTATCGGTGTGGCCGAGCGGAACGATGCGAAGCTCTTCGCCCTCAAGCGTGAACGTGTCGCCGGTGGCAGTCTGCGGCGCGGCGAACTTTTTCGGCAGCAGGCCGGGGAAGCGCGGCTCCCAGAACGATTTGACGAAGCCGGGATCGATTTGCCGGGTGATGGCCTCGGCGACCGGTCGCGCCGCGATCGCTTTGGCCGACGGAAATCGTTCGAGCAGCAGCGCCAGGCCGAAATAGTGATCGCCATGCGCGTGGGTCACGTAGATCGTCTTGAGGTTCTTGCCGCTTTGGGCGACCCAGTCGACCAGTTCCTGCGACTGTTGCGCCGGCAGGAACGTATCGACAAGCACCGCATCTTTTTCGCCGCTGATGAGCGTGACGGTGTTGTTGACCCAGGCGAGGTCCTCCTTGCCGGGTGGCACGCCTTGCGTCGAGCTGCCGCGTTTCTTGGTCAGCAACTGCCAGTCCAGTGTGGTCACGTCGGTTTCTTTCAATGAAGTATGTCGGCCCGCTCAGGCGCCCGTGATCGCCTTGCGGATCTCGCCGGCAAAGCCCTTGATCGTGAAACCTGCGGGCAGGGCGTCGATCAGGACGAGGTCGGAAATGGCGTTGCGGATGCGCAGCGGTGCGATGGCCTGATAATCAGCCGAGTGATACCAGGCATCCGCCGCATGGCGGTCCGGAAACTCCATCAGCACGACCGAGCCCGGCCAGGCGCCTTCGATCACGTCGACCGGTCCCTGCGCCAGCCATTTGCCGCCAAAAGGCGCAACCGTCGCCTCGACCCGCTCGAGATAGGCGAGGCCTTCTCTATTCGGGACATCGCCCGGGATTCGCAAATGATTGATGAGGTAAGCCGGCATGGAAGAAGGGACCACTGGTTGTCGTCGCGCCGTCGAACGGGCGCGCTGATCTCCTAGTTACATCGCCGGCGAACGAGCTGTTTTCCCATTCGCATGACGGTTTGCGCGATTGCATTGCGCCGCCGCGGATGGTGCGGCTGTGTCCGGCAGGAACAGGCTGCGGTCGCGAGCGGCCTCAATGCATGCGACTGCGGCGGCAGGAGAGGGTGCTCCCCTCCTGCCGGCATGTCTCGTGCGATTGTCGCCTGCCGCCTCAGCCCGCGATGCGGAAGGCGAGCACCGGCAGATCGTCCATCTGCAGCGTTTCCGCTTTCACCGGAACGGGACCGCGTTCGTACAGCGCCTTGAGGTCGGCCGGCGTGGCCTGCACGCCGAGCACGATGGCCTGGACGATCGGGCCTTCCTTGAGGCGGATGTGGCCATAGACATACGGCGCGATCTTCTCGAAGCGCGGATGGCACGCCGGGGCGATGTTGTGCGTCGCCAGCAGTAGCGTGGCATCGCCGCTCAGTTCGGCCGGCTCGACGTCCCAACTGCCGCAATGCTCGCAGCAGCCCGTTGGCGGGAAGCTATGCCGTCCGCAGGCCTTGCAGACGATCCCGCGAAAGACGCCCTTGGCGAGCCCCTCGTAATAGGAGCGGATGGCGCTTGGATTTTCGGCAACGTTGGGCATGTCACAGGCTCCCCAGAACGATCACGGTGCCGATCATGGCGTAGCCGTGGGTGTGAATGACGGAGATCTCCGGCGTCTTCTTCTTGATTTGCCGTGGTCCGGCCTTGCCCCGCATCTGCATCACGGCTTCGTAAGTATCCGTGCCGGCACTGGCGCCCCAGGCATGACCGAAGGCGTGACGCCCGCCATGCGTCGACATCGGCCGGTCACCGTCGAAGCGAAGCCGGCCGTCGCGCGCCGCGGCCAGGCCTTTGCCCGGCTCGAGATAGCCGGTGGCTTCCGCGGTGCAGATGCCGGAGATATGCGAGCAGTCGTGCGTATGCAGATAGTCGATGTCGGCGGCCTTGATGCCGGCCATGTCGAACGCGGCGTCGATCGCGCGCCGGTCGAATTCCCAGACCGTCGGGTCTTCGCCGTACCACGGCAGGTCGCTGTAGTTGATGCCGAAGCCCTTGAGTTCGACCGGCTGCGATTTGCCGCCCTTGGCGAGATTGGCGCGGGTGATGACCATCGCCGAGGCGCCATCCGCGGTCGTTACCAGGCTGAGAAGTCGCGATGGCCAGGCGACGAAGGGATTGTGCTTGTCCGAACGCCAGTAGTCGTACGGGTCGGAGAAGCCTTCGCGCGCCGCGCGGTCCTCGAGTTTCTCCTGGATGTTGGCCTTTGGATTCATCGCGCCGTGCAGACGTCGCGTCCGGCACAGCTCGAACATGCTGCGGTCGTAATCCTCGAGCGACAGGCCGTATTTGCGACAGTAGCCGAGCGCGACCAGGCCGTTATAGGTGGAGAAGATGTCGAAACCCTGCGGCACACCATAGGCCTGATTGACGGCCATGTCGGTCCATAGCCATGTCTGCTGATGCGAGATCGGCTCGCGCTCGTAGGGGCTGAGGCCCTTCACCTTGGTGCGCGTGGTCTCCAGACCATAGACCAGCACCGTGTCATAGACGCCGGCCGCGATCGACATCGCGGCCATCGCAGCCCCGACATTCGTGGTCGAGCATTGCGCCTCGAAGTGAACGCCGGCCTTGAACTGCGTGCCGGTCCATTTCGACAGTTGCGAATAGGTGCCGGGCACTTGCGAGCTGTGCACCATGGCATTGCCGGCGAATACGGCGTCGACGTCTTGTCCGGTCAGTCCGGCATCGTCGAGCGCTTCCTTGACGGCCCGTGCCGTCAGTTCCTGAATGCTCAAGCCCTTGAGCTCCGGTGTTTCAAGAAGGTCGCCGAAGCGCGAGCAGCCGACGCCGGAAATGACGGCTCGCTCCTGTAGCTTGTTTCTCATGGCTGTGGTTCCTTTCGCGGCCTGCCGCCCGCGGCCGCAATTGGTCGCGGCGAGCCAAAGCTCCAGGCATCCAAACCGGCCACGTGCGCAGACCTGTCCGAACCGGAGCGCGTTTAGCTGATCACAGCCGGGTTGCGGCGCGCCTTGACCGGGATCAAAAATTGCCGTGCGGGAAAACCGCCTGGGCAGGGATCAACACCGGCAGCGGCCGCCGCTCAATGGCCCAACAGATAGATCGCGTAGGCGCTGAACAGATAGACGACCAGAAGCGACAGGCTGACCCAGCCGATGATACCGCCGAGCCGGGTCTCCGGCTTGTACAGCATAGCGACGATGAAGATGCCGGACATGATCGCGGCGGCGAACGCGGTGATGGCATGCGCCGGCGATACGGCGGCGAACAGCGAGCCTTTGCGATAGGCGATATCGTCAATCGCCAACACCACGATGTCGAACAGGTTGCTGCCGAGCAGGTTGCCGATGGCGAGATCGACGGCCCCGAGCCGCAATGCGCTCAATGTCACGACCAACTCGGGCACCGACGTCGCGGCGGCGATGAACAAGGTGCCGACGAAGGACGTCTTCCAGCCCATCGTTTCGGCGATCTCCTGCCCGACGAAAGGCAACCAGACGCCAGCCACGACCACCACGGCGGCGGCTGCCAGATAGCGCAGAACCGCGCCGCGCAAACCGATGGCCGTCTCGGCTTCTGCGGCCGGCAGTGGCCGCCACGCCTGCCTCTCATAGACAAAAGCTGCCCGCATGGCGACGATATAGATGATGAAGATCAGCGGGGTGTAGAGACTGACGTGCAGCACCTGCAGCTTCAGCCCGTTCTGGCTGAGCAGCAGAAATGCGCCCGCCGCGGAAATCAGGATCACGCCGAAGCCGGCCGTGAGGAGGTGACCTTGATCAATGCGGCGATACATCGGTTCGCGGCGGCTGAGCTCGTCGAGCAGGACCAGCATCGCCAGATTGAACACACAACTTCCTAGCGCGTCGCCGACGGCGATGTTGGGCGCATCGGCGCCCGTGACCGCGCTGACGCCGGTGAACAGTTCCGGCAAGGAGGTCGCGGTGGCGATCAGGACGAGGCCGATCCACGACCGCGACAGGCCGGTCAATTGCGCAATGAGGTCGCCATAGCGGATCAGGGCCGGACCGGACAACCCGATCAGGATGATGCAAAGCGCCAGCTTGAGCCAGGGCAACAACGTGACGATCATTTCGTGGCGGCCATTGTCGGACGGGCTCCCCTCGGGGCGCGCTTCCGTCAGTGGTGAATGAACAGCGCCGTCGGGCACTCCGACAACAGGCGCGTTGTGAAGGATCCCAGCAGGGCCTCCCGCCAGCCGCGATGGCCGTAAGCTCCCATCACAATCATTTCGGCGTCGAGTGCCTTCGCTTCCGCGACGACCAGTGCCGCGGGATCGGCTTTCGAGGCAAAAGCACGGGTCTTGCAGGCAATGCCGTACAAACCGAGATATCGGCTTGCGTCATCGGCCGAGCGGTCTGCGGCTTCCTGCGTGCTGGCCGCCGAAATGACATGCAGGTCGCAGCCTTCGGCGAGCCCGAGCAGGGTGAAAATCTGCAAACTTCTGGCGGCCGGCACACTGCCGTCATAGGCGACGACAATCCGCGATGTCTCGGCCACCGCGTCGGGGGTGACAATGAGGGCGCGGGGGTTCTCGTGCAGAATCTTCTCGACGGTCTTCGCCAGGGGACTGTCGACCTCGCCATGAAGGTCGCTATCATGGCCGATCATGATGAGGTCATGCGAGCCGGCCGCCGTCCGCAATTGGTCCCATGGGCGTCCTTCCAGAGCGATGACACTGCCGCTCACTTTGCGCGCCTTGCAGTGCTGCTGGAAGTTCTTGAAGAGATGCTCGGTGAGTTCGCGGCCGCGCTTCAGGCGCGCGGAGTCGGCTCGGTGCTTGTAGTGGCTCGTGCCGATTGCTCCCGGCGATGGCGCGGTCAGATAGTCGACGTCGAGAATGCTGGCGCCCGTGACAGCGGCGCCGCGCTTGGCCGCAAGATACAGCGCAAAATTCGCCGCGCCGGCGCCGCCGGGCGTGTCGTCCAAGGCGAGAAGCAGACTGCGCATTTTTAGCTCCGGCTATCGCTGAAGGTTCCGAACGATAACCGGCTGCTCCATCCTGGCTCTTGATGTGGGTCAACGGCCATTTGCTTGAGCGTGCTTGGCGCCCGCGCGCGCCCTGCGGCAAATCGCTGCCTTCGCGCTGCCGCCGTGGCGCGGCAGAAACAGAAACAGTTTGTGCGTATCAGCGAGGCGCTCATGGAAACCATGGAACTTCACCGCGGCCGCCTGATCGACCACATCCAGCTCGTGGTCGACAATCTGGCCGCAGCGCGACGTTTCTACGAGGCGGTGTTCAAGGTGCTGGAGATCCCTCTCGCCGGCAGTGGCGATGACTATTTCTGGGCCGACGAGCTGTTCATCTCGACGCCCACGAGCGAAGCGGCGCTCGGCAAAACGACCGGGCGGCATCACCTCGCGTTCCAGGCCAAGGACGAGGCGACGGTCGATGCCTTTTACAACGCGGCGCTCGCGGCTGGCGGGCGCGATAATGGCGCGCCGGGCAAGCGTAAATATCATCCCAATTACTACGCCGCCTTTGTGATCGATCCGGCCGGCAACAATATCGAAGCGGTGTATCACGGCGCGGCTCGGCGATCGGCGCCGAGCGTGAAGTTCGAATTCGAGATGTAGACGGCAAGCGCCGCGAACGATCGTCGCGGCGCCAACTTTGTCCGCGGCTACAGCCGCCCCGCCAACGCGTTCCGGATCGCGCGTTCGACCGGCGACGTCTCGTCATCGGCCGCGTGAGGCTCAGCGGCTCTTTCGGCAACAGCGGCGGCTGCGCCATGAAGCGCGGGCGCGCGCCGCGATGCGGCTGCGCGGCATGCACCAAAAACGGGTGACACAGATAGACGGTGCCGGCATCCCCGACCGCCAGCGTCTCCGGGCGCGCCGACGAGCCGGCAAAGCCATCGGCGGCGAGTTCGCGCAAGGTGAGGCCGGCATCGCCCGCCGGCGCCAGTTGCCGCGCGATGTCGAGATGCGAGCCGCGGCGGATGCGCGTCGGCGCATCGTCCTCGCTGACGTCGGAGAACAGGAACAGCATCAACAAGGCGCGGCCGCGCGAGGCGACGTTGACGCGCCAGTCCATGAAGTCGGGCTGCTCCCAGCCGAAGCTGACATCGACATGCCAGCCGGCGTCGCCAGGATCGTCGACCGACGGGAAGCGGATCGGGAAGGTGCCCATGCTGCGGCAGGGCAGCCAGCCGCCGGCGCCGACAAGGCGGTCGAAGGCATCGTGCAGCACTGGCGTATTGGCGCTGTCGAGGAACGGCGCCTGGTCATACATGCCGAGGCGGATCACCGGCTTTGTCCATGTCGCGGCATCGTCCGGATCGCATCCGCTGTCGCGCCACAGGATGGCGCGCGCTTCCGCCGCCGTCGCACGGGGGAAGGCGTCGTCGATGCGGACGAAACCGTCGTGGATGAACTGCTGGACTTGGGCGTCGCTGAGCGTGCGCCCTGAATGAGGAGCGTGAGGCATGAACATGGCTTTCGTTTTCGGCCGGCCTTCATCGGTGCCGGAAACGGCACGGCCGGCAATGGCTTTCAGGCGAATGAGCTCGCGCGCTCGCAGGGAGTGCGCCGGCGTCAGCCTTGAAAGAAAGCCGCGGCGATGTTGAAAGCGATCATCATCATGACGAGCGCCAGATAAACCGGTGCAGCGCTGCTTGCAAGCATTGGCGCGGCGGCAGGACGACGCGCGCTCATCGTTGTGACTTTCGTGCCGCAGTCCGCGATGCCGCCCTGCCAGGCTTGCGTTCGCTTCTGTAGCGCACGTGTTCGATGAAGGCGCGCAGCTTGGGCAGCACCTGGCGTTTGCCGGGATGATAGAGGAACAACCCGGGTGCTGTGACCGCATAGGATGACAGTGCGGCCCGTAATGTTCCGTCCGCCAGTGAGGCGCGCACCAGCGGCGCCGGCAATTGCGCCAGCCCGACGCCGCGCAAGGCCGCGCCGAGCAGCGTCAGATAATCGGGCGCAATGAAAGGGCCGGAGACGATGGTCTCGACCGTCTTGTTGCCGTCGAGGAACGGCCACGGCCCTAGCGATCCGTCGGAGCGGCGCAGCCGCAAACAGGCGTGATCGTGCAGATCGCCGATGCTTTGCGGCGCAGGATGCCGTTTGAAATAGTCCGGCGTGGCGACGACCGTCAGCGGGAAAGGCAGGGTCAGCCGCACCGCGACCATGTCGGCGGCGATGAACTGGCCGAGCCGTATGCCGGCATCGAACCCTTCGCTGGCGAGATCGGTGAATTCCTCCTGCGCCGCAATCTCGAGTTCGACATCCGGATAGGCATAGCAGAACGAGGCGATCAGCGGTTCGAGCAGCACAGGCACGGCGGCGCGCGGCGCCGTGATGCGCAGCAGGCCGGACGGCCGCTGCCCGAGACCGCGCGCGGCATCGCGCGCCGCCAGCAGTTCCTCGTAGGCCGGCTTGGCGCGGGCGACGAACCGCTCGCCGGCTTCGGTGAGGCCGACACTGCGCGTCGTGCGCATGAACAGCGCGGCGCCGATCCGCGCCTCCAGCGTGCGGATGGCCTGGCTGACGGCCGACGGCGTGACCCCGAGCGCGGCCGCGGCCTTGCGGAAATTGCGCTGGCTGGCGACGGCGAGAAAGGCCTCGACTCCGTCGAGCGCGCCCTGGCGGATTGTGAAGTTCTGCTTCATGGACCAAGCAGATTATCGCGGATAGTGCGGCCGGGGAAGCTGCCGTAAATCGCCTGCATCGTCGCCAGACCGGGAGAACGCGCATGCCGGCCGCCATCATCTTTCAGATCCAGCTCGCGCTCGGCTATGTGCCGTGGCTCCTGCTGTTCGTCACGTATCTGTGGCCGCGGTTGCGGGAGATAGATCCGCTGGCCGCGCATCGGCTCATCGCGACGCTGCACAGTTTCCGCTTCTTCGGCCTGGTTTTTCTGGTGCCCGGCGTGGTCGGACCGGGATTGCCGCCGGGCTTCGCGGCGTCCGCCGCCTACGGCGATTTCGCCGCCGGACTGCTCGCGATCCTGGCCTTGCTCAGCATCCGCGTGCGGCCGCTGTTTCTGACGTTCGTCGTCGCCTTTAACATCGTCGGCGCGGCCGATCTCATCCTCAATTACGTCCACGGCATCCGACTCGACCT
>JAHCKF010000092.1 GCA_026125925.1 Pseudolabrys sp. | reverse complement strand
TACGCGGCGACATGCGTTGACGCTCAAGCCCCGTTGAATTGAAGGATATTGAGCCCGGCATTCGGATCGGTCACGTACATGAGCCCGTTCTTGTCGACGAAGCAATCGGCCGACTGCACGACCTGCGGCCGGTTCGGCCGCGGGTCCATCATCTTCACCGGATTGGGCGGCACGTAGAAACCGACTTCTTTCGGCTGAAACTGGTTGGCAATGTCATAGACGCGCACGCCGGCGTTATAGAACGTCGCGAAGATCAGATCCGAGCTTTGAAACGAGCCGGGCCGGTTCTCGTGCATGTTATGCGCGCCGAAGAAGCCGCCTTTGGCGCAGTAGTCGTCCTCCGCCGGCATCGGCATGGTGGCGATGCTGACCGGATTGTGCGGCGCGCGGATGTCGTAGACCCAGATATGGCGCAGGCCGTCGGCGCAGTTGTTGGTGGACGGTTCGTCGGCGACCACCAGCAGGTTGCGGTCCGGGAGGGGCAGGGGCGAATGCGTGCCGCCGCCGAACGGCGGATCGGTGTTGCGGTGCGCGATGATGCGCGGTTTCGTCCGGTCGGCGAGGTCGATGACGGTGAGGCCGCCGTCGCGCCAGGCGCCGAAGGCGAGATCGCCCGCGACCAAAGCGTGATGCAGCGCGTAGCGGCGGTTCGATGGCCAGCTTGGGCTCTCGTCGCCGCCGCGCCACATGCCGGGGATCCAGCAGCGGCCGACGACGTGCGGCCGGGTCGGATCGGCCATGTCGATCACCGCGAGGATGTGATCGGTGAAGTCGTGGAAATGGATCGAGGCATAGGCATAGCGGCCGCCGACGTACCAAAGCCGGTGCGGGCCGACGCCCTCGACCGGCATGAAGCCAATCTCCTTCGGCTTGTCGGGCTTCGAGATGTCGTAGACGCGGATGCCCGGCGTGAAAGTGTGGCCCATGGCCTTCATCTGCTCGGCCCAGGAGCCGCCGAAATAGGCCTTGTCGGTCTGGAATTGCTGCATGTGCCAGACGCTCGGCGCGTTCACCGCGAGCAACAGGTCGTCATGGGTCTGCAAATGCAGCGCGCGCGTGCCGGGCGGGCAGGCGATGAAATCCACCACCTTCGGGTGCTTGGCGTCGCGCAGGTCGAGCGTGGTGATGCCGTTGGAGAAGCCGTGGCCGACATAGGCGAAGCCGCGGTGCACCATGATCTGCACGCCGTCGGCGCGGCCGTCCATGTCGGTGTGGCTGACGAAGCCTATGTTGCGCGAGGGTCGGTCGGACATGCGGGATTTCCGGCGGCCGGGGCAGGCGGGCCGGGGCTAAGCCTATCACCGCGAATTTGGGGATAGCAAATGCCAACTCATAATGTCGGATAAGCATTGACACCGCCTGCCTGGCTCGCAAGTCTAGGCGGTAGGGACGGCGCGGCATCGGAGTCACGGCACAAGTGACGGCACGCACGACGGAGGAAACAGCAGGCGCAGGGAGGGCCGCCGCGCGCGCGATGCCGATCGCGCGGTCGCGGGTCCGTCCGCGCGAGGTCGCGTCCCGCGCGCTGGCCGTCCGTCCGGGACCTGCTACGCTGCCGGCCGACGCCACCAGCCGGCACAACCGCTTCCCCATGTTGACGCTCCGCCAGATCGAAGTCATCCGCGCCATCATGGTGACGGGCACGGTGGGCGGCGCCGCGCGGCTGCTCAACGTGTCGTCACCCGGCATCAGCCGCGTCATGAAGCACGCCGAGACGTCGGTCGGCGTCAAACTGTTCGACCGCAAGGGCGGCCGCTACGCGCCGACCCACGAGGCGCATGCGATCTTCGATCAGATCAACGGCGTCTACGACAAGATCGAGGATCTGCAGTTCGTCATTTCGCGGCTCAAGCGCGGCGCCGACAGCGAACTGAAGGTCGCCTCGGTGCCGAGCATCGCCAATGTCATGGTGCCACGCGCGCTCGCCAATGTGCGCCAGGCCTTTCCCAACCTGCTGATCGACTGCGACATCCTCAAGATCGAGGACGCGGTCGATTACCTGCTGCTGGGCAAGGGCGAACTCGTCGCCATGAGTTCGAAGATCGAGCATCCGATGCTGACCTGCGCGCCGCTGGCGCGCGGCCGGCTCAAATGCATTGTGCCCGCGGAGCATCCGCTGGCGCGGCGCACCCAGGTTCGCGCCGCCGAGATCGTGCAGTATTCGCTGATCGGCGTCGATCCGAATGATCCCTACGGCCGCATCATCGCCGATGTGTTCACCCGCCACGCGCTGGATTACGAAGTGACCATCCGCGCCCGCTTCGGCTCGACGGTGTGCGCCCTGGTCACGCAGGGCCTCGGCGTCGCCATCGTCGACGAATTCACGCTCGCTGCCAATAACTGGCCGCAGGTGCGGGCGCTCGATATCGCCGAACCGACCGTGTTCGAGACCTATGTGGCGCACCGCAAGGACGCGGTGCTGTCGCGCTATGCCGCGTCGTTCGTCGCCGCCTTGCGCGCGCACATGGAGAGCCTCGGTGCGCCGGCCGCGCCGCCGCGCCGCGACAAGGTTGCCGCCGTCCGGGAGGTGGCGCGCAAATAACACGATGTTAAGTTTTGCGACCGTTTTGGTTATTGACCTGATGCGGCCCGCGCCGCCAAGGTCGAGCAACCAAGGAAGGGTCCGCGCCACGGACCAAGTCGACCAAAACGCCGGACCATAACCGGCGCCGCTTCAACACTCAGGGGAGATGCTCATGCTTCGTCTTGGATTGCTTGCCTCGGTCGTCGCCGCCGGTCTCGGCCTCGCCGGTGCCGCGCACGCGCAGCAGAAAACCGTCTACATGCCGGCCATCCTCGAACTGTCGGGGCCCGGCGCCGTCTCCGGCACCAATTTCCGCGACGGCATGCTGATGGCCATCGACGAGATCAACAAGGCCGGCGGCATTCTTGGCCACAAAATCGAGACGCCGGTGCTCGACACGCAGAGCGATGCCGGCACCTCGCGCGCCCAGCTCCAGAAGGTGCTCGACAACAATCCTTATGTCGTGTTCGGCCCCGTGTTCTCCGGCTCGGTGCTGGTGACGCAGCTCATGACGATGAAGGCCGAGATTCCGGAAATCGTCGGCGGCGAAGCCGCGGCGATCACGCAGAAGAACAATAGCTACGTGTTTCGTACCTCGTTCGGCCAGCAGTTCTCGATGCCGAAGATCGCGAACTACATCCACGACAGCATCAAGGCCAAGAGCGTGGCCGTGGTCTGGGTGAACAACGACTTCGGCAAGGGCGGCCGCGACAACTTCTCGAAGGAGATGAAGTCCCGCGGCATCAACGTCGCCGCCGACATTTCGACCGAGGTCGGGCAGGCGGACTTCTCCGCCGACGTCGTCAAGCTCAAGGGCGCCAATGCCGACGCCGTATTCGTCTATCTCAATGAGGAAGAAAGCGCGCGCTTCCTGAAAGAGGCCAAGAAGCAGGGCATCAAGGCGCCGTTGATCGGCGAGACCACGCTGCTCGGCCAGAAGGTGATCGATCTGGCCGGTGGCGCCGCCAACGGCGTGCAGGGCCATGTCGGCCTCACCGTCGATGCGCCGATCAAGGCGGTGCAGGACTTCGCCGCCAAGTTCAAGCAGCGCTACAACTATGTCTGCGACCACAACGGCATAAAAGGCTACACCGGCGTCTACTTCGTCAAATACGTGACCGAGAAGATCGGCAAGTTCGACGGCAAAGCGTTCGCCGAGAAGGCGCACGGCATCACCATCTCGCCGAAGGACGAGCCGGGCATCCTGATGGAAGCCATGTGGGACAAGAACGGCGACATCGACCGCGAGAGCTTCCTCGGCGAAGTGGTCGACGGCAAGCAGAAGATCGTCAAGACCTTGCCGATGCTGAGCAAGAAGTAACCCGCGCCTCTCACCGCAACGCACCGCCCGGCGTCACCGCCGGGCGGGCCTGACAGGCTGAAGGCCCATGGCTTCGTTCATCCAGCTTCTGGTCTCGGGTCTCGCGACCGGAGCCATCTATGCGCTGATCGCCATCGGCTTCACGCTGCTGTGGCAGACGTCGCAGACCATCAATTTCGCCCAGGGCGAATTCGTCATGCTGCCGGCGTTCTTCGTGCTGGCGGCGATGAACATGGGCGCGCCGTACTGGCTGGCGGCGCTGATCGGCATCGCGCTCGCCGTTGTCATCCTCGGCGTGCTATTCAAGGCCATCATCGTCGACCCGATGATCAAGCACGGCGTGCTGCCGCTGGTGATCACCACCATCGCGCTGTCGCTGTTCCTCAAGGAGAGTGTCAAGGATTTCTACTCGTCGCAGGCGCAGCCGTTTCCGGCTCTGGTCGCCCCGCGTGACCTGCATTTCTTGGGCGCCGTGGTGTCGCTGCAAAGCGTCGTCGTGCTCGCCGTTGCGGTCGCCACGGTGATCGCGCTGCATCTGCTACTCAACAAGACGCGGCTCGGCCGCTGCATGCAGGCGACCGCGCAGAACCCGACGGTGGCGCGCATTCTCGGCATCCCGGTCGGCCGCATGGTGCTCTACACCTTCCTGATCAACGGCGTGCTGGTCGCCATCGCCTCGCTGCTGATCTCGCCGATCTATCTCGCCAAGTTCACCAACGGTGAAGCGCTTGGCATGGCGGCCTTCATCGCCGCCATCATCGGCGGCTTCAACCAGGTGCGCGGCGCCATTCTCGGCGGCATCATTCTCGGCGTGCTCGACAATCTGTCGGCGGCCTATCTGTCGTCGGCCTATCGCGGCGCCTTTCCGCTGGTGATCCTGATCGCGGTCATCCTGTTCCGGCCGCAGGGGCTGCTCGGCCGCGCCGAGGAGCGCGCGGTATGAACCGGCTCGCGCTTCTCGCCCTGGCGATCGCGAGCGCGGCGGCGCTGGTGCTGCCGTTCCTGCTCAAGCCATTCGGCGTCTACCTCATCTCGATGTGGGTGGTGCTGACCATCGCCGCCATCGGCCTCAACCTGACGCTCGGCTATGCCGGCCAGATCTCGATGGCGCAGGGCGCCTTCGTCGGCATCGGTGCCTATACGGTGGCACTGCTCACCGCCGCCGGCTGGCCGTTCTTCATCGCCTTTATTCTTGCCGGCGTGCTGTGTTTCGTCATCGGCTGGCTGCTCGGCTATCCGGCCTTGCGCGTGCAGCATCATTATCTCGCCTTCGTCACACTGGCCTTCAACACTTTGGTCTTCCTCGTGCTGCGCAACGAGGAGTGGCTCACCAACGGCACCTACGGCATCGCCGGCACCGAGCGGCCGCATGTGTTCGGGTTGCCGACCGACAATGCCCGCGCTTTCTACTTCTTCTGCCTCGTCATGCTGGTGCTGCTGTCGGCGGCGACGTGGTGGATGCTGCGCTCGCCCTGGGGCCGCGCCTTCGTTGCCCTGCGTGAGAACCCGATCCGCGCGCTGTCGCTCGGCCTCGACACGCGGCGCTATACGCTGATGGCCTTCGCCATCGGCTCGACGCTCGGCGGCCTCGCCGGCGGGCTCTATGCGCCGCTGGTGCAGTTCATCGAGCCGAATTCGTTCTCGCTCAACATGTCGTTCAACTTGCTGCTGATGGTGATCGTCGGCGGCAGCGGCCGCTTCTTCGGGCCCTTCGTCGGCGCGCTGATCGCCGTGCTGCTGCCGGAATGGATGCGCATCGCCGAAGGCTATTATCTCATCATCTACGCCATGCTGGTGATGGTGCTGATGGTGTTCTGCCCGTCGGGCGTCATCGGTCTGTTCGAGAAGCTGTCGAAGCCGAAGAAGCCGCCTGCCGCCGCCGCGCCGCTCAAGGCGGAGGCGACCTCGCCATGACCGCGGTCCTCGAAGTCAACAATCTCAGCAAGCGCTTCGGCGGCATCGTCGCCGTGGACAACGTGTCGTTCACCGTCAATGACGGCGACATCCTTGGCATCATCGGGCCGAACGGCTCCGGCAAATCGACCTTGTTCAATTGCGTGCTCGGCCAGCTCATGCCGACCGAAGGCAGCGTGCGCATCGACGGCCAGGAGTCGACCGGCATGCGGCCGTGCGATCTCAACCGCCTCGGCGTCAGCCGCACGTTCCAGCTCCTGCAGGTGTTTCCGCAGCTCTCGGTGCGCGACAATCTCATCCTGGCAGGCCAGGAGCATCAGGGCTCGATGACGTCGCGGTTGTTTGGCCGGCCCGATGCCGGGCTGGGGGAGGCGGCTGACCAGATGATCGAGTTCTTTCGGCTCACGCATCTCGCCGATGAGCAGGCCGGCATGCTCAGCTACGGTCAGCAGAAGCTGCTCGATGCCGCGATGGCCTTCATGGCCGGTCCGCGTCTCGTGCTGCTCGACGAGCCGGCCGGCGGCGTCAACCTCACCATGCTCGGCCTGCTGCGCGAGCGGCTGCAGGCCTATCACGCGACGCGCAAGGCGACCTTCGTCGTCATCGAGCACCAGATGGAATTCGTCATGGCGCTTTGCACGCGCGTGCTGGTGCTGGCGGAAGGCAGGATCATCGCCGAGGGCGCGCCGGAGGAAGTGCGGCGCAACCCGGCCGTGATCGAAGCTTATCTCGGGCATTGAGGAGGGCGCGATGACCGACACCGACGCCATCCTCGTGATCGACGATGTCCATGCCGGCTACGGCAAGATGACGATCCTCAACGGCACCACCGCGCGCATCCGGCGCGGCGCCATCACCACCGTGATCGGGCCGAACGGCGCAGGCAAGTCGACTCTGTTCAAGACGATCTTTGGTCTCTTGCCGGTGCGCACCGGATCGATCGCCTTCGATGGCCGCGCCACCACCAACTTGCCGCCGCGCCAGATGCTCGACGCCGGCATGGCCTACATCCCGCAGGGCCGCAACATCTTCCCCGAGCTCAGCGTGCGCCACAATCTTGAGCTGGGCGGCGTGGCGCTGCCGGATCAGTCGGGTCTCGGCGCGCGCATGGAGCGCATCATGCAGCGCTTCCCGATGTTGCGCGAGAAGGCCGACGCGCAGGCCTCGACCTTGTCGGGCGGGCAGCAGAAGCTGCTCGAGGTGGCGCGCGGCCTGCTGCTCGACCCGAAGCTGATCCTGATCGACGAGCCGTCGATCGGTCTGTCGCCGCTGATGGTGCAGGAGGTGTTCGGCATTCTCAGGGACCTGCGCGACAAGGGCGTCACCATCCTGCTGATCGAGCAGAACGCCAAGCAGGCGTTGCAGATGTCGGACTACGGGCTGGTGCTGGAGCAGGGCCAGACCCGAATCGAGGACACGGCGGCGAGCATCCTCAACGATCCGCGCATCGCCCAGCTCTTCCTGGGCGGCGGATTGGCGGCGGCGTCCTGAGCTTCGGCCGCCCGGAGTTGGCATACATAATAATGTGAAGGACCTGGCGAGGCCGAAGACCCTCCATCCGCGCTGGAGGCAAAGCAGGCGAATTCGGCCGATTTGATCCTTGTTTGCGAAATGGCTTTTCAAAACGTCGGCGTAAATCGCTGATCCGGTGCCCTGATAGGATTTCGCTATTGCGAAATGTTATCGCCACATGAATTTTTGATAGAGATCGTCAATCAATCCATCGAAACAGGGTTCTTGATCGGCTATTTTAAAGAATTCTAATGCGGGGAACGGCAAAAAAGCGGTTCGACAGCATGACAGCAACATCCGGGTGGGACGCAACTCTGGCCGCGGAAGTCATCCGCCGGCACAAGGACATCGAGGGGCCATTGCTCCCGATCCTGCACGGCCTGCAGGAAGCCTTCGGTTACATCCCCGAACCGGCCGAGCCCATGGTCGCCGAGGCGCTCAATATATCCCGCGCCGAAGTGCACGGTGTCGTCACCTTCTATCATGACTACCGCCATGCCCCGGCCGGCCGCCACGTCCTCAAACTGTGCCAGGCCGAGGCCTGCCAGGCCTGCGGCAGCGACGCCCTGACGGCACAGGCGCAGACCAAGCTCGGCGTGAAGATGGGTGAAACCTCGGCCGACGGCCGCGTCACGCTGGAACCGGTGTACTGCCTCGGCCTTTGTTCGGTATCGCCCTCGGCGATGATCGACGGCCGCATCGTCGGCCGCCTCGACGCCGCCAAGCTCGACGCCCTGATCGCGGAGACATCTCGATGATCCGGGAGATTTGCCGATGAGCACGATCCGCATTTACGTTCCCGGTGACGCCGCGGCGGTGGCCTGCGGCGCCGACGATATTGCCAAAACCATCCGCGATCTCGCGGGCAAGAAGAATGTCGCCGTGCAGATCGTTCGCAACGGTTCGCGCGGCATGCACTGGCTTGAGCCGATGCTGGAAGTCGCGACGCCGGAAGGCCGCATCGCTTACGGCCCGGTCGAGCCGAGCGACGCGGAGAGCGTGTTCGAGGCGATGCTGGCGAACGGCGGCGAGCACCGCCTGCGCGTCGGCAAGCCGGAAGACCAGCCGTTCATGAAGAAGCAGACGCGGCTGACCTTCGCCCGCTGCGGCATCGTCGATCCGCGCTCGCTGGAAGACTACTGCGCCCACGGCGGCTATCGCGGCCTCAACAAGGCGCTGGCCAAGCCCGCCAATATCGTCGCCGAGGTGACACAATCGGGCCTGCGGGGCCGCGGCGGCGCCGGCTTCCCAACCGGCATCAAGTGGAAGACCGTCGCCGACACCAAGGCCGAGCAGAAATACATTGTCTGCAACGCCGACGAGGGCGATAGCGGCACCTTCGCCGATCGCATGATCATGGAAGGCGATCCCTTCGTGCTCATCGAAGGCATGACGATTGCCGGCATCGCGGTCGGCGCCACCAAGGGCTACATCTACATCCGCTCCGAATATCCGCACGCCATCGACGTCATGAACGACGCCATCGCTGCGGCGCGCCGCGGCGGCTGCCTCGGCGCCAAGGTGTGCGGCTCGGACTACGCCTTCGATCTCGAAGTCCGCGTCGGCGCCGGCGCCTATGTCTGCGGCGAGGAAACCGCGCTGCTCGACTCCCTCGAAGGCAAGCGCGGCCAGGTGAGGGCCAAACCGCCGCTGCCGGCGCACAAGGGCCTGTTCGGCAAGCCGACCGTCATCAACAACGTGCTGTCGCTCGCCACCGTGCCGATCATCATGGACAAGGGCGCCGAGTTTTATAAGAACTTCGGCATGGGCCGCTCGCGCGGCACCATGCCGATCCAGCTCGCCGGCAATCTCAATTACGGCGGCCTGTTCGAAACCGCCTTCGGCATCACGCTTGGCGAACTCGTCGACGACATCGGCGGCGGCTGCTTCACCGGCCGTCCGGTCAAGGCCGTGCAGGTCGGCGGTCCCCTAGGCGCTTACTTCCCGCGCGCGCTGTTCGACACGCCGTTCGATTACGAAGCCTTCGCCGCGAAAGACGGCCTGATCGGCCACGGCGGCATCGTCGTGTTCGACGACTCGGTCGATATGGCCAAGCAGGCGCGCTTCGCCATGGAGTTCTGCGCTATCGAATCCTGCGGTAAGTGCACGCCGTGCCGCATCGGCTCGACGCGCGGCGTCGAGACGGTCGATCGCATCGTGAAGGGCATCGAGCGCGACAAGAACCTCGAAGTCCTCACCGACCTCTGCAACACCATGAAATTCGGTTCGCTCTGCGCGCTGGGCGGCTTCACGCCTTATCCGGTGATGAGCGCGCTCACCCATTTCCCCGAAGACTTCGGCGCTGGCCCGCGCCTGCAAGCCGCTGAATAAGGAGACCGATCATGTCTCTCATCCACGAAGTTGATTACGGTACGCCCAAATCCAAATCCGAGAAAATGGTCACGCTGACCATCGACGGCGTCGAGGTCACGGTGCCGGAGGGCACCTCGATCATGCGCGCCGCCATGGACATGGGCACGCAGATCCCGAAATTGTGCGCGACCGACATGGTCGATGCCTTCGGCTCCTGCCGCCTCTGCCTCGTCGAGATCGAGGGCCGCGCCGGTACGCCCGCCTCGTGCACCACGCCTGTGGCACCGGGCATCGTCGTCAAGACGCAGACCGACCGCCTGCATCAGATCCGCAAGGGCGTGATGGAGCTCTACATCTCCGACCATCCGCTCGACTGTCTGACCTGTTCGGCGAATGGCGATTGCGAATTGCAGGACATGGCCGGCCAGGTCGGCCTGCGCGACGTGCGTTACGGCTATGAGGGCGAGAACCATGTCTTCGCCAAGTCGCCCGAAGGCCTCAACCCGAACTGGCTGCCGAAGGACGAGTCGAACCCGTATTTCACCTACGAGCCGTCGAAGTGCATCGTCTGCTCGCGCTGTGTGCGCGCCTGCGAGGAAGTGCAGGGCACCTTCGCGCTGACCATCGCCGGCCGCGGTTTCGGCAGCCGCGTCGCCGCCGGCATGGAAGAGAGCTTCCTCGGTTCGGAGTGTGTGTCCTGTGGGGCCTGTGTGCAGGCCTGCCCCACCGCCACGCTGAATGAAAAGAAGGTCATCGAGATCGGCAAGCCCGAGCACTCGGTGGTCACCACC
>JAHCKF010000091.1 GCA_026125925.1 Pseudolabrys sp. | reverse complement strand
AGCGTCACCGTGCTGCCCTTCACCGCCGCGCTCGGCCTGCCCGATGCATTTGCCCGTCGGGTGGCGCGCAACCAGCAACTGATGCTGCTCGAGGAGTCGAACCTCTACCGCGTTGCCGATCCGGCGGCCGGCGCCGGCGGCATCGAGGCGCTGACGACGCAACTGGCGCACGCGGCGTGGTCGCTGTTCCAGGATATCGAAAAGGCCGGCGGCGCGGCCGACGCTCTCGCGCAGGGTGTGATCCAGAAAAAGGTCGCCGAAACGCGCAAGGCGCGGCAGGCCAATGTCGCGCGCCGCAAGGACCCGCTCACCGGCGCCAGCGAATTCCCGCATCTTAGCGAGACCGCGGTGAAGGTGCTCGAGGTGCCACGCGTCAAGGTCGCGGCGCTGCCGGCCGCGGTCAGCTTCGATAGCCTGGGCGCGATGCGGCTTTCCGAACCGTTCGAGGCGCTGCGAGACAAGTCCGACGACCTCGCCCGCAAGGCGGGGGCGCGGCCGAAGGTGTTCCTCGCCACGCTCGGCAAGCTCTCGGAGTTCACGGCGCGCGCCACCTATGCCCGCAATTTCTACGAGGCCGGCGGCATCGAGGCGCTCGTCAGCGACGGCTACAAGGATCGCGCCGCGATGCTGGCCGCCTTCAGGGCGTCGGGAACCAACCTCGCCTGCCTCTGTTCATCCGACAAGGTCTACGAGGCCGAAGCGGTCGACGCCGCCAGGGAACTCATCGCCGCCGGCGCCACCGTGCATCTCGCCGGCCGTCCGGGCGACCTCGAAGCGGCGCTCAAGGACGCGGGCGTGACGACCTTCATTTACGTCGGCTGCGACGTGCTTTCGACCTTGCAGGCCGCGTATGATAGTCTGGAGGCACGATGAGCAAAGTCCCGAACTTCGCCAGCATCGATTTCGCCGAGCCCCGGTTCGCTGCGACCAACGACAACGCGTCGCCGTGGATGACGCCGGAAGGCATCGCCGTGAAGCCGGTCTATGGCGAGAGCGACGTCACGGGCCTCGACTTCCTTGACACGTATCCCGGCAAGGCGCCGTTCCTGCGCGGCCCCTATCCGGCCATGTACGCGGCGCAGCCTTGGACCATCCGGCAATATGCCGGCTTCTCCACGGCGGAGGATTCCAACGCCTTCTACCGGCGCAACCTCGCCGCCGGCCAGAAGGGCCTCTCCATCGCCTTCGATCTCGCCACCCATCGCGGCTATGATTCCGATCACCCGCGCGTCGCCGGCGACGTCGGCATGGCGGGCGTCGCCATCGACTCGATCTACGACATGCGCACTTTGTTCTCGGGCATCCCGCTCGACCAGATGAGCGTGTCGATGACCATGAACGGCGCGGTGCTGCCGGTGCTGGCGCTCTATATCGTCGCCGCCGAGGAACAGGGCGTGCCGCACAACAAGTTGTCGGGCACGATCCAGAACGACATCCTCAAAGAATTCATGGTGCGCAACACCTATATCTATCCGCCGGGACCGTCGTTGCGCATCATCTCCGACATCTTCGCCTATACCTCGGCGGAGATGCCAAAATTCAATTCGATCTCGGTGTCCGGCTATCACATGCAGGAAGCCGGCGCGACGCAGGATCTCGAGCTCGCCTATACGCTCGCCGACGGCCTCGAATATGTCCGCGCCGGCATCAAGGCCGGCCTCACCATCGACCAGTTCGCGCCGCGCGTGTCGTTCTTCTGGGCGATCGGCATGAACTACTTCATGGAGATCGCCAAGCTGCGCGCCGCGCGCATGATCTGGGCGAAGCTGATGAAGCCGTTCAAGCCGGAGGATGCGCGCTCGCTGTCGCTGCGCACGCACTCGCAGACCTCGGGCTGGTCGCTGGCGGCGCAGGACGTGTTCAACAACGTCGCCCGCACTATGATCGAGGCGATGGCGGCCACCCAAGGCCACACTCAATCGCTGCACACCAATTCGCTCGACGAGGCATTGGCTCTGCCGACCGACTTTTCGGCGCGCATTGCCCGCAACACCCAGATCCTGCTGCAGCAGGAAAGCGGCACCACGCGCATCGTCGATCCGTGGGGCGGCTCTTATTACATCGAAAAGCTGACCGCCGATCTCGCCGCCAAGGCCTGGGCCCATATCGAGGAAGTCGAGAGCCTCGGCGGCATGGCCAAGGCGATCGAGGCCGGCATCCCGAAGCTGCGCATCGAGGAGGCCTCGGCCAAAACGCAAGCCCGCATCGATGCCGGCGTGCAATCGGTGATCGGGGTCAATAAGTACCAGCCGCTTGAGGAAGACCCGATCGAGGTGCTCAAGGTCAATAACGCCGAGGTCCGCCAGAAGCAGCTCGACAAGCTCGCGCGCCTCAAAGCCGAGCGCGACCCCAATGCCGTACAGGAAGCGCTCGATGCTCTGACCCGCGCCGCCACTGGCAACGGCAACTTGCTCGAACTGGCGGTCGATGCGGCGCGGGCCAAGGCCACCGTCGGCGAGATTTCGGACGCCCTGGAAAAAGTCTTTGGCCGCCACGTCGCGTCGATCAAGTCGATTACCGGCGTCTACAAGCGGGAGGTCGGCATGACCCCGACAGTCGATAAGGTCCGCGAGGCCGTCGAACGCTTTGAGGCCGCCGAAGGCCGCCGCCCCCGCCTGCTCGTCGCCAAGATCGGCCAGGACGGCCACGACCGCGGCCAGAAGGTCATCGCCTCGGCCTTCGCCGATCTCGGTTTCGACGTCGATATCGGCCCACTGTTCGCCACGCCCGAGGAAGCCGCCCGCCAGGCGGTGGAGAACGACGTGCACATTCTCGGCGTGTCGTCGCTCGCCGCCGCGCATCTCACCTTGGTGCCGGAGCTCAAGAAGGCGCTCGCCGCGCAGGGCCGCGAGGACATCATGATCGTGGTCGGCGGCGTCGTACCGCCGCAGGACTACGACGCGCTGATGACGTCCGGCTGCGAGGCCATCTTCCCGCCAGGTACCGTGATCGCCGAAGCAGCACTGAAGCTGCTGAAGACGCTGCGCCACCGCCTTGGCCACGACCAGCAGGCGGCGGAGTGAGGCGTGGGCCGCGCGGCCGACGAGCCGAAGCGGGTCATGTCAGTGAATGACAAGACGATCGACGCCAGCGCTGTCATCGATCGGCTTTGAAGGCCTGTCCGCCGCTCTACGAGCGCCTCGTCGCCGGCGGCACGCGCGAATACGACAAGGCCGCGGACCGGCGCGGACATCACAACGGCACGTCATATTGCCGCTGTGACATCGGTGCTCGCATTTCTGATGCGCCCGCTGCACAAATTCGCCCCGTTGCATTGCACCATATCCCGCGGGGCGGCGCGCATTGACCGGACGGCGCGCGGCGACCTAACATCAGATCATCATACAAAGCCGGCGCCAGACCGGGACACACGGGAGCGATGCATGACCAAGCTGACAAGACGCGATTTCATGGCCGCCACGGCAATCGCCGGCGCCGGACTGGCGACCGGGACGGCACCGTCCTTCGCGCAAAACTATCCGAACCGTCCGATTCAGATGATCTGTCCGTGGGGCGCCGGCGGCGGCACCGATGCCACCGCACGCATCGTCGCGGCGCTCCTCGAGAAGGACCTCGGTCAGCCAATCAATGTCGTCAACCGCACCGGTGGCTCCGGCGTCGTCGGCCATTCGGCGATCGCGACCGCAGCGCCGGACGGTTACACGCTCGGCATCATCACCGTCGAAATCGCCATGATGCACTGGCAGGGCCTCACTCAGCTCACGCCCAAGGATTACACGCCGCTCGCTCTGATGAACGAGGATCCGCCGGGCATCCAGGTCAAGGCCGATAGCGAATACAAGACGGTCAAGGATCTCGCCGAAGCCATTAAGAAAGCGCCCGCCGGCAAGTTCAAGGCGTCCGGTACCGGCCAGGGCGGCATCTGGCATCTGGCCCTCGTCGGCTGGCTGCAGGCCATGAAACTGCCCGCCAACCATGTGACCTGGGTGCCGTCGAACGGCGCCGCACCGGCGATGCAGGACCTTGCTGCCGGCGGCATCGATTTCACCACCTGCTCGGTGCCGGAAGCTCGCGCCATGATCGACGCCGGCAAAGCCCGCAGTCTCGCCCTGATGGCGCCCGAGCGCGCCGCCGCCTTCAAGGATATCCCGACCTTGAAGGAGGCCATGGGCATCGACTTCACCACCGGCGCCTGGCGCGGCTTCGTCGGGCCCAAAGGCCTGCCGGCCGACATGGCCACCAAGCTCACCGCCTCGCTCAAGAAGATCTACGACTCCAAGGAGTACAAGGACTTCATGAGTTCGCGCGGCTTCGGCACGGTGTGGGCTGATGCCAAGGGCTATGCCGACTTCATGGAAAAGTCGGACAAGCAGATGGGCACGGCGATGAAGGCCGCCGGCCTCGCCAAGAGCTGATGCAAATCGCGACCGCGCGCGAGGTTTGAAAAGCCTCGCGCGCTGCTGCTGCCGGCCGCCCGCGCGGCCGGCAAAATTCTTACTCTGATCAATCCCTGCAAGTCTCTGGAGTGGCAATGCGCGCCAATGACGCGATCAACGGCCTGGTGCTTATTCTTCTGGCCGTTGCAATGATCGCCATCACGTCTAGTTTTCCGGCTTTCCCCGGCCAGCCTTACGGACCCTCCCTGTTTCCCCGCGTTCTCGGCACGCTGCTCATCATTTGCGGTGCGCTTCTGATCTGGCGTGGAATGGCTGCCCGCCGCGCCGGCGCCGGCTGGGTCGAAATGGCGGCATGGACGCGGCAGCCATGGCGCATCGTCAGCTTCTTCCTGATGCTCGGGTCGCTGCTTCTTTACATCCTGGTCGGCGATACGATCGGTTTCATTCCAATCGCTATGGTCATTTTGCTGGCGCTGTTCCTGTGGTTCGGCGTGCGGCCGCTGGTGGCGGTCATCACGGCCGTGGCCGCGACATTCGTCATCCACTGGTTCTTCGCCACCATGCTGCGCGTGCCACTGCCGCGCGGCCTGCTCGACTCGATACTCTGAGGCCGCCATGGACGCATTCATCACCGCCGCCGGCCTCGTCCTGCACTTCGACGTCTTGTGGGTCATCGTCGCCTCCGCCGCCTTCGGCATGTTCGTTGGGGCCATGCCCGGCCTGACCGCGACCATGGCGACGGCGCTGCTGGTGCCGGTCACCTTCTTCATGGACCCGGTGCCGGCGCTCGGCGCCATCGTCACCGCGACGGCGATGGCGATCTTCGCCGGCGACATTCCGGCCGCGCTGCTGCGCATTCCCGGCACGCCGGCTTCCGCCGCCTATGCGGACGAAAGCTACGCCATGTCGAAGAAGGGCGAGCTCGACCTCAACCTGGGCGTCAACCTGGTCTTCTCCGTCTTCGGCGGCATGGTCGGTGTCGCTCTGCTCATTCTCTGCGCGCCAGTTCTCGCCGAAGCGGCGATCAATTTCTCGTCTTTCGAATATTTCTGGCTGGCGCTGCTCGGCCTCACCTGCGCGATCTTCATGACCACCGGCGATCCGCTCAAGGGCGTCACCTCGCTGATCTTCGGCCTGCTCATCAACTGCGTGGGCATCGACCCCACGGCGGGCTTTCCGCGCTTCACCTTCGGCAGCGTCGAATTGCTGCAGGGCATCAGCTTCATTCCGGCAATGATCGGCATGTTCGCTCTGTCCGAACTCTTGCGCGGCGCGGTCAGCGTGGATGAGCGCAACGTGGTCCTGGCGCAGAAGATCGGCAACATCTTCCATGGCGTCTGGGCCGTGCTCAAGAAGTACTGGTTCAACTTCCTGCGCGGCTCGGCGCTCGGCGTTTTCATCGGCGCCTTGCCCGGCGCAGGCGCCGACATTGCCGCCTGGATCTCTTTCGCCATTTCCAAGCGCTTCTCCAAGACGCCCGAAAAATTCGGCACCGGGCACATCGAAGGTATCGTCGACGCCACCTCGGCCAACAATTCGGCGCTCGCCGCCGCCTGGATTCCGGCGCTGGTGTTCGGCATTCCCGGCGATTCGATCACCGCGATCGTGATCGGCGTGCTGTACATGAAGGGCATGAACCCCGGCCCCACCGTGTTCCTGCAGAATCCGCAATTCATCTACGCGGTGTTCATCATCTTCGTTCTCGCCAATCTGCTGATGTTCCCGCTCGGCTGGGCCGCCATCAAATCGGCCAAGCAGATCCTGCGCGTGCCGCGCAACATCTTGCTGCCCATCATTTTGCTGTTCTGCCTGGTCGGCTCCTACGCCATGACCAATTCATTCTATGGCGTGCTGATCATGCTGGTGCTCGGCATCATCGGCTGGCTGATGGAAGAGAACGGCTTCCCGATCGCGCCGGCGATCCTCGGGCTCGTGCTCGGCGAAATGCTCGAGCAGAATTTCATGACCTCGATGATCAAGGCTGACGGCAACGCGCTGATGTTCTTCGAGCGGCCCATTGCCGGCGTACTCGGGGCCGTCACGGTCGTGATCTGGGGCTTCATGCTGTGGCGCGGCTTCATGGGACGCAAGGCGACCCTGGCGCCGACGGAGCCCGATCCGACCGGGGCGTGACGGCATCGCGGCCTTCCGCTAGTGAAGGGCGCATGTCCGCCCGCCGCCTCGATCCCGCTTCCCTTGCCGCCGGTATTCGCGCCGGCGACCGCGCTACGCTGGCGCGCGCCATCACGCTGATCGAGAGTACGCGCGCCGACCACCGCCAGACTGCGCACCTCCTGGTGCAGGAGTTGTTGCCCGCGACGGGCAGGGCCATCCGCCTCGGCATCACCGGCGCGCCGGGCGCCGGTAAATCGACCACCATCGACACGCTCGGCACCCATTTAACCTTCAGCGGCCACAAGGTCGCGGTGCTGGCGGTCGATCCGTCGTCGTCGCGCACCGGCGGCTCGATCCTCGGCGACAAGACCCGCATGGCGCGCCTCGCGCTCGACCCGCAGGCCTTTATCCGGCCCTCGCCGTCCTCCGGCACGCTCGGCGGCGTCGCCGCCAAGACGCGCGAGACCATGCTGCTGTGCGAGGCGGCCGGCTACGACGTCATCATCGTCGAGACCGTTGGCGTCGGCCAGTCGGAAACCGCGGTGGCCGACATGACCGATTTCTTCCTGGTGCTGATGGTCGCCGGCACGGGCGACGAACTGCAAGGCATCAAGAAGGGCATCGTCGAACTCGCCGACATGATCGCCGTCAACAAGGCCGATGGCGACAACATCGCCCGGGCCAATGTCGCCGCCGCCGACTTTCGCAGCGCGCTGCACATCCTCAGCCCACGCTCGCCGACCTGGTCGGTGCCGGTCGTCACCTACTCGGCGCTGACCGGCAACGGCATCGACACGCTGTGGAACCACGTCGCCGACTATCGGACGAAGATGACCGCGAGCGGCGAACTCACCGCACGGCGCCGCGACCAGCAGGTGAAGTGGATGTGGACGCTGCTCGAAGAGCGGCTCACCGCGCGGCTGCGCGGTGAGCCGGCGGTGCGGAACAAGGTCCGGCAGGCCGAAAGCGCCGTTGCCGCCGGCACTTTGGCGCCGACGCTCGCCGTCGACGAAATCGCGGGCCTTCTCGGGCTGTAAGAAGCGATAAACTGGCATTAACGTCGGCTTAACCCAGTTTAAACGCATGCGGCCTAGGGTCCACGGGCAGCCGGGATCAGCTCATGCGGATCGGAACTTTTGCCGCCGCCTTCAGAGGCGGCCTGATGAAATTTACCGTCGTCGGTCTTGCCGCCTTCGCCGCGAGCTTTGCGATTCTGCTGTCGATCGCCTCCATGCTGCCGGCCGCGGCGCCGCGCGATCTCGCGACCGTCGTGTGCGCCGCCATTGCCGCGGTCATCGGCCATATCGCAGCCACCGCCACCGCCGCGCACGCGACGCGCCGCCAGCGCCAGACCGGCGAGCAGATCCGCCGCGCGCTCAACAGCATGCCGCATGGCCTGAGCATGTTCGACGCCGATGAGCGGCTCGTCGTCTGCAACGCGCTCTATTACAGCATGTACGGCCTGTCGCCGGGCGACGTGAAGGTCGGCTCGACCTTGTCTGACGTGCTGGCCCGCCGCGCCGCCAAGGGCATCTTCACCATCGATCCGCAGGCCTACCGCGAGCGGTTCCTCAAGGCTTATCGCGAAGGCCGCACCACCACCGCGGAAGTCGATGCCGGCGGCGGCCGCCTGTATCTGATCACCAACCACCCGATCGAAGGGGGCGGCTGGATCACGACACACGAGGACATCACCGAGCGCCGCGCCGCGGAGATGCGGCGCATCGCCAGCGAGCAGCATGAGAGCCGCCGCGCCGCCACCGAAGCCGCCATCAACGAGTTCCGCAGCGGCGCCGAACAGCTACTCGAGACCGTCATCCACAGCGCCGAGGAAATGCGCGTGACGGCGGCGAGCCTGCTCGACGTGTCCAGCCAAACGACACAGCGCGCGACCAGTGCGCAACATGCCTCGCATGAAGCGGTGGAGAACGTGCAACTGGTCGCGGCCGCGACCGAGGAACTGTCGTCGTCGGCTTCCGAAGTCGATCAGCGTCTGACGCGCGCGGCAGGACTCGTGCGCATCGCGCTCGACGAAGCCAAGATGACGAATGACGACATCGTCCAGTTGGCGCGCGCCGCCGACAAGATCGGCGACGTGGTCAAGCTGATCCGCAACATAACCGGGCAGACCAACCTGCTGGCGCTCAATGCCACCATCGAAGCCGCGCGTTCCGGCGCCGCCGGACGCGGTTTCGCCGTGGTCGCCTCCGAGGTCAAGGCGCTCGCGGTGCAGACCGCCGGCGCCACCGAGGACATCACCGCGCAGATCCAGGAAATCCAGCGCTCGACGCAGGCCTCGGTCGAGGCCATCAGCCGCATCGCCAACCGCATCGAGGAAATCGACAGCCACACCTCGTCGGTGTCGACCTCGGTGCAGCAGCAGACCAACGCCACCGGCTCGATCGCGCGCAACGTCACCAGCACCGCGCAAGGCTCGAAGATCATCGACTCGGTGCTCGGCGAAGTGGTCAACGCCGCCAACGAGACCGAGCGCTCGGCACAGACCGTGCTCACCGCCTCGGAATCGGTCGAGCGCGCCAGCGCACTCTTGCGCGGCGAGGTCGAACGCTTCCTCACCAAGGTCGCGATGTAGCGCGTTCAGCGCTTGAGCGCGCTTTCGATGCTATGCGGCCGGCGGGCGCCGATCACCTGCGCGCTGCATTTCTGGCTGGCGTCGCAACTGACGATGCAATCCGTTCCCGGCGCGCCGCGGCAATTGGTGCCGCAGCCATAGCGCTCCTTGCCTTGCGAAAACGAACCGCCGACCTTGGCGCAGACCGCCTCGAGATCGCCGGCGCTGTGCTTGCCCATCGACAGATCGCGCGCGGGTGCGGGTGTGGCTGACGCGGCGAAGAGAAAGACGACAGCGAACGCGACGGGAATTTTCGACAGATTCAAGACAGCCTCCAGAATGCGAGCGTCGCTTCCCCACAGCGACTGTAGCGCACAAATGCCGACGGTTTAACGGCCTTGATCCGAGCTTCACCCGGCTCCATTGCGGATTTTCGAAATCTCGCGGCGGGGTTTGAGGATTGTCCCGGCTTTTGATAGGTCTTCGCGTGATGCCCACGATCCTCATCACCGGCTTCGGCCCCTTTCCCGGCGCGCCCTATAATCCGACCATGAAGCTGGTGCGGGCGCTGGCAAAGTTGCGGCGGCCGGCGCTGGCCGAGACGACGATCCTCGCGCATCTGTTCAAGACCAGCTACGCCGCGGTCGATCGCGAACTGCCTGAACTGATCGCGCGCCACAAGCCCGATGCGCTGCTGATGTTCGGTCTGCACGGCCGCGCCAAAGCCATTCGCATCGAGACGCGGGCGCGCAACGCGCTGGCGCTGCTGCCCGACGCCTCAGGCAAGGCGTTCCGCCGTGGGCTCATCGCGCCCGGCGCGCCGGCGGCGCAGCGCATGCCGATGCCGGCGCCGCGGCTGCTCGCCGCCGCGCGCGAGACGCGGTTGCCGGCGGTGTTGTCGCGGGACGCCGGCCGCTATCTCTGCAACTACCTCTCCTGGCGCAGCGCCGAGAGCGGCGTGCGGTTCGCGGCTTTTATTCACGTGCCGAAGGTCGCGCGGGTTGCGCGACCCGTCCGGCAGCCGTCATTCCGGGGCGATGCGAAGCATCGAACCCGGAATCCAGCGGCTGGGTTCCGGGCCCGCGCGTTTTACGCGCGTCCCGGAATGACGGGGTACCGCTTCACCGCCGCCGATCTCTTGCGCGTCGGTGAAAAACTGCTGGTGGCTTTGAATGCTACCGTTAACCGGACCTAATCCTCTGGCGCGCATGCTGGCGGCATGCCCATCGACCGCCGCTCGCTGACCGCCGGACTGCTCGCCAGCGTCTTTGCCGCGCCGGCCGCGCGCGCCCAAGGGTCCAAGGCCGCGCCGCAAGGCGTTGACGCCGCGCGTTA
>JAHCKF010000090.1 GCA_026125925.1 Pseudolabrys sp. | reverse complement strand
GCGGTCCGACGACCTTGATGTCGCCGAGATGCAGGCCGAAGCGCTTCTCCAGTTCGGCATGAAACTCGTCATCGGGCAGTGCGACGATGCGGTCGGCTTCACGCGTCGCTTCGGTCCACACGATCGAGACGCGATTGCCGGTCAGGGGCAGGATGGCAAAGGGCCCGGCCGGCAGGAAATGCTCCTCGGCGCAGCCGTTGTGCGGACGTTCATGCGCCACGGTGGTGACGATGCCGGACTGGTCGTAGCTCCAGCCGTGGAAAGCGATGCCGGCATGTTCGCGGATCGCCGAGCGCGCGCCGTCGGCGCCGACCAGCAGCCGCGCTTTGACCTCGCTGCCGTCGGCGAGCAGCGCCGTAACGCCGTTCGGTGCGGTGTCGAATGACTTGACCACGGTGGCGCGCAGATCGACGCCGATATCCCTGGCGCGCGCCACCAGCGCATCGATGAGATGCCGGTTCTCGATCATGTGGGCGAAGGGCTCGCCCTCCTCGACCTCGCCACCGAAGGTGAGGAAGGTCGGCCGCACGGCGTCGTCGAGCTTGGAGTCGGTAACGACCATGTCGAGGATCGGCTGCGCGCCATCGGCCACATCGTCCCAGACGCCGATCGCCTCGAACAGCCGCCGGGCGGCGGCGGCGATCGCCGTCGAGCGCGGGTCCTTCGACGGCGTCTGCGCCAGCGCGGGATCGGCCACCGTGACGGCGAAGCGCTGACCCAGGGCCTGCCGCAGGGCGATGGCCAGGGCCAGCCCGGCAAAGCCGGCGCCGCCGATGACCAGATCCACGCGCTTTTGTTGAGAATCCGGCATGTTCAGACGCTTTCCCGACCCAGTTCCGGGGTCTTCCTTGTCAAACTCCATACAGCATAGCAGGTTGGGGCCGCAATTTGAGCCCGCCCGGACCCACCCCATGTCCTCTGCCGTCGCAGACCTTCTGGCCATCCTCGATCTCGAAACGCTCGACGTGAACCTGTTTCGCGGCACCTCGCCCAAGGCCGGCTGGCAGCGCGTCTATGGCGGACAGGTCATCGGCCAGGCGCTGGTCGCGGCGGTCCGCACCGTCGAGCCGACGCGGCCACCGCATTCGATGCACGCCTATTTCATGCTGCCGGGCGATCCCAAGGTGCCGATCATCTACGACGTCACTCGCATGCGCGACGGCGGCAGCTTCACCACCCGGCACGTCACCGCGCGCCAGCACGGCCACCCGATCTTTTCCATGCTGGTGTCCTTCCATGCCGACGAGCCGGATCAGTTGTCGCATCAGGCGGAGATGCCGGACGTGCCGCTGCCCGACTCGCTGCCGAGCGAAGCGGAGGTGCGCAAGAGCGTCCTGCCGACCATGCCGGACCCGGTAAGGCGCTATTATGAGCGTGAGCGGCCGATCGAACTACGGCCGGTGGAGTATGAGCGATATCTCGGCAAGAAGTTTCCCGACGGCCGGTTCAATGTCTGGTTCAAGACGACCGAGAAACTGCCGGACGATCTCGCCATCCATCAATGCGTGCTCGCTTATTCCTCCGACATGGGCCTGCTCGACTCGGCGCTGGTACGGCACGGCCGCACTCTGTTCGAAAAGGAATTCATGGCCGCGAGTCTCGACCATGCGTTGTGGCTGCATCGACCGTTCCGTTCCGACGAATGGTTGCTCTATGCCCAGGACTCGCCGAGCCTGCACGGCGCGCGCGGCTTCTCGCGCGGCCTGATCTTCAAGCAGGACGGCACGCTGGTGGCGTCGGTGGCGCAGGAAGGTCTGGTTCGCCTGCGCCGGCAGCCTTGAGCGCGGGACTATCGGCCCGCCGCCGGAATGGTAGTATTTGATAAAATCGCCCCTGCGCCGGGGCATACGAATTGGCAAGGGGAAGCTTCATGAAACTGGTCACTGCGATCATCAAGCCATTCAAGCTCGACGCCGTGCGCGAAGCGCTGAACGCCATCGGCATTCACGGCATGACCGTCACCGAGGTGAAGGGTTACGGCCGGCAGAAGGGCCATAAGGAGATCTATCGCGGCGCCGAATACGCCGTCAGTTTCCTGCCCAAGGTGCGCGTCGAAATCGGCGTCGCCAGCGAGCAGATCGATCAGGTTATCGACGCGCTGACCGGCGCGGCCCGCACCGGCGAGATCGGTGACGGCAAGATCTTCGTCGTGCCGATCGACCAGGCGGTGCGCATCCGCACCGGCGAGACCGATCTCGATGCACTCTAAAAGGCCATTCTGACGCCGACTGACGACTAAAACATAACGTCAATCCTGCCGGGGGACATGACATGCCTACACTGCGCCTGCGCGCAGCCGTGATGACGGCTGCGTGCCTTTTCGTTGCATTTGCCGCTCATCCCGCCTTCGCCCAATCCGCCGCCGCATCGACGATCGACAAGGCCGACACGGCCTGGATGATCGCCGCCACCGGCCTCGTCCTGATGATGACGATTCCCGGGCTGGCGCTGTTCTACGCCGGCATGGTGCGCAAGAAGAACGTGCTCGCCACCATGGCGCAAAGCATGGCGGCGGTGTTTCTGGTGTCGATCCTGTGGGCCGTCGCCGCCTACAGCCTGACCTTCCGCGGCGATGGCGCCTTCATCGGCGGGCTGGATCGGCTTTTCCTTAACGGGCTGACCTTGTCGGGCGTCTCCGCCTTCGCGCCGACGATCCCGGAGAGCCTGTTCATGCTCTATCAGATGACCTTCGCCGTGATCACGGTGGCGCTGGTCGCCGGCTCGGTCGCCGACCGCATGCGGTTCTCGGCCTATGTTCTGTTCGGTGTGTTCTGGCTGTTCCTGGTCTACGTCCCGCTGGCGCACTGGATCTGGGGCGGCGGCTTCCTGGGACAGGCCGGCGTCATCGATTTCGCCGGCGGCCTTGTCGTGCATCTCAGTGCTGGGACATCGGGCCTAGTTGCCGCTCTCATGATCGGCAAGCGCCGCGGCTACGGTGAGGAAAACCTGGCGCCCTACGACTTATCGTTGGCGGTGATCGGCACCGGCCTGTTGTGGGTCGGCTGGATGGGCTTCAACGGCGGTTCGGCGCTCGGCGCCAACGGTCGCGCGGTGATGGCAATCACGTCGACACATCTCGCCGCCAGTGCCGGTGCCTTCACCTGGATGGCCATCGAATGGTGGACGCGGGGGAAGCCGTCGGTACTAGGCATGATCTCCGGCGCGATCGCCGGCCTCGGCACCATCACCCCGGCATCAGGCTTCGTGATGCCGATGCAGGGAATCCTGATCGGCATCATCGCCGGAGCGGTCTGCTTCTGGGCCTGTACGTCGCTGAAGCTGCGCCTCGGCTATGACGACTCGCTCGACGTCTTCGGCGTCCACGGCGTCGGCGGCCTGATCGGGACATTAATGGCCGGCGTCCTGGCGGTCGGCGCACTGTCGGCCGGACCCGATCTGCCCGACGGCATCCGCGGCCTGATCGAGGGCAACGCCCGGCAATTGCTGATGCAGTTCTATGGGGTTGCCGTCACCCTGGTGTGGTCGGGCGGGCTGACATTCATCATCCTCAAGGTCATCGGCCTCATCGTGCCGCTGCGGGTACGTCACGAGGACGAGATCATGGGTCTCGATGTCAGCCAGCACGGCGAAGCCCTGCAATAGTCTGACCAGCTCACCCTGGACCCCACCCCGCCTCCGCCTCCCCCCCGGGGGCGGGGGCGGCGATTTTGCGGCATTCAAGGCGGTTCCGTTGTTGTCTATTTTTTAGGCAACCCTTCTGACAGATGATGCCCGATTAAGCGCCACTGTGCGGCCGGGCTCAGCACCCTCACCGGCCCGATCATTTATTCTTTTTTTATCAAATAGATAACGACCGCCGGCCGATCTGGCACGGCAATTGATTCTCTCCTCACGGTCATGCCTGCGAAGCGTGCTTCGCCCGGCCCGGCTCAGTGAAACGGCCCGCACTGCGTGAAGTCAAAACGGGCTCAAGCGGGGATCGAATCCATGAAAATCGTCATGGCCATCATCAAGCCTTTCAAACTCGACGAGGTTCGCGACGCCCTGACGTCCATCGGCGTCCAGGGTCTGACCGTCACCGAGGTGAAGGGCTACGGCCGTCAGAAGGGTCACACGGAAATCTACCGTGGGGCGGAATACGCGGTGAGCTTCCTCCCGAAGGTAAAAGTGGAGGTCGCGGTCGCGTCGAACCAGGTCGACAAAGTCATCGGCGCCATTTCGGGCGCGGCCAAGACCGGACAGATCGGCGACGGAAAGATTTTCGTCTTCGGGCTCGACAGCGCCGTGCGCATCCGCACCGGCGAGACCGATGCGGCGGCTCTGTAACGCAACCCGCACAAACATTACCGACAGGAGTTAGACCATGACGTTGAAGAAAATCTCCAGTGGGGGGCTGCTTGCGCTCGCCGCACTGACAGTCGGCGTACTCGTCGCCGACGGCGCCTTTGCGCAGACGGCGGCACCGGCCGCCGACGCTGCGCCCGCCGCTGCCGCGGCAGCGCCGAAGCTCGACACCGGCGACACCGCCTGGATGCTGATTTCGACCGCGATCGTGCTGCTGATGACGATTCCCGGCCTCGCACTGTTCTACGGCGGCATGGTCCGCAAGAAGAACGTGCTGTCGGTCGTCACCGCGTGCTTCGCCATCACCTGCCTCGTGTCGATCCTCTGGATGGTCTACGGCTATTCGGCCGCCTTCACCGAAGGCAGCATGAACGCCTATATCGGCGGTATGTCGAAGGCGTTCTTCGCCGGCGTCACCAACGAGACCGTCAACTCGCTGGCCGGCACGATTCCGGAGTGGGTGTTCATCACCTTCCAGATGACCTTCGCCATCATCACCCCGGCCCTGATCATCGGCGCCTTCGTCGAACGCATCAAATTCTCGGCCCTGCTGTGGTTCATCGGCCTGTGGCTCACCTTCGTGTACCTGCCGATCGCGCACTGGGTCTGGGGCGGCGGTTTCCTCGGTTCGGCCGGCGTGCTCGACTTCGCCGGCGGCACCGTGGTGCATATCAACGCCGGTATCGCGGGTCTCGTCGGCTGCATCATCGTCGGCAAGCGCAAGGGCTACGGTCACGTCGCCATGGCGCCGCATAACCTGACGCTCTCCATGATCGGCGCCTCGCTGCTCTGGGTCGGCTGGTTCGGCTTCAACGCCGGTTCGGCTGTTGCCGCCAACGCCCTTGCCGGCGCGGCCATGATCAACACCCAGATCGCCACCGCGGCTGCGGCGCTCGCCTGGATGTTTGCCGAATGGATCGTCGCCAAGAAGCCGAGCCTGCTCGGCATCATCTCGGGCGCCGTTGCGGGCCTCGTCGCCATCACGCCGGCGGCCGGCTTCGTCAACCCGACCGGCGGCCTGATCATCGGCATCATCGCCGGTGTGATCTGCTACATCGCCGCGGTTCACGTGAAGAAGGCGCTGGGGTACGACGACTCGCTCGACGTGTTCGGCGTGCACGGCGTCGGCGGCATCGTCGGCGCTCTCCTCACCGGCGTGTTCGCGGATGCGTCGATCAACGCCCTCGGCAAGGACGCCAGCCTGGCGACGCAGTTCTACGGCGTCGCCGTCACCATCATCTACACGGCGGTCGTCACGGCGATCATCATGTACGTCATCAAGGCGGTCATCGGTCTGCGTCCGACGGAAGCGCAGGAAGAGGAAGGCCTCGACATCACCCTGCACGGCGAAACGGTGCAGTAAAAATAGAAGGAGCGCATGGGCGGATCGCTCATGCGCTCCTCAGAGCCAGCGGTAGGGGCGGAAACCCGGCACTGTCCCTCCCGTCGAGGCCCTCGGTTCGCAAGAACCGGGGGCCTCACTTTTTCTGCCTTAGAACTCCTTCCAGTCATCGGCGTCAGCCGCCGGAGCGGCACGCCTCACCGCTGCGCCGCCGCCCGAGGAGATCTGTTTAAGCTGCGGGACCGCTCGCCGCGGCTTCATGGCGGCCTGTTGCGGCGCCGGCACTTTGGCTCGAGGCGTTGCCGCCATGGGCACCGCCGCGGCGGGCGCCGGCATCGTCCGTTGACCGGCGCCGTCCATGCGGAAGAACGAGATCTGCTCGTCCATGGCCTGCGCCTGGTGCTCGAGCGTCTTCGCAGTCGCTGCGTTCTCTTCGACCAGTGCCGAGTTCTGTTGGATCGCTTCGTCCATCTGCGCCAGCGCGCGGTTGATTTCCTCGATACCGGTCGCCTGTTCGGAGCTCGCCTCGGCGATCTCGGCGACCACCGTGGTCATCCCCTTGATCGACTCGACGATCTCGGTGAGCGAGACGCCGGCGCGGTTGACGAGGTCGACGCCGTCCTTCACCTGACCGCTCGAATTGGTGATCAGGTCGGTAATGTCCTTGGCCGCCTGCGAGGAGCGCTGCGCCAGGCTGCGCACTTCCGAGGCCACTACGGCGAAGCCGCGGCCCGCTTCACCGGCGCGCGCCGCTTCGACCGCGGCGTTGAGTGCCAGCAGGTTGGTCTGCCGCGCGATCTCGTCGATGACGCCGATGATATCGGAAATCTTGCGCGACGACTCTTCGATCTTGGCCATCGCCTGCACGGCCTGTACCACGACCTGACCGCCGCGATCCGCGACTTCGCGTGTCGTACCGGCCGACCGATTGGCCTCCTGGGCGTTTGTCGCGTTACGCTTCACCGTCTGCGCCAGCTCCTGCATGGCGGCGGTCGTCTCTTCCAGGCTCGCTGCCTGTTCTTCGGTCCGCTGCGACAGGTCGGTGGTGCTGGTCGATATCTCGGCCGATGCGTTGTTGACCTCGCCGCTGGCGCGGGTGATGGCGGTCATCGTGCCCGAGAGACGGTCAACCATCGCGCGAATGGCAGCCGTTATCCGGCCTATTTCATCGCGCCCGTCGGTGTCGGGCAACTTCACCGCGAAATTGCCGCGCGACAGCTCCTCGATCGCCGTGCTGAGCGAGCCCAGCCGCGACACGCGGCTGTTGATGTTGCGCGCCACGAAAAAGGCGAGGCCGCCGGTGATGACGGCGATGATCAGGCCAACCAGCAGAGTTGCCGACAGCAGTTGGTCGCGATCCGCGGCAATGTCATCGTTGTAGACGCCGGTGCCGATGATCCAGCCCCACGGCGCGAACAGCTTGATATAGGAAGTCTTCGGGATCGGCTTGTCGGTGCCCGGCTTGGCCCAGTCGTAGTCGACGACGCCGGCGCCCTGCTCGCGCGCGATCTTGGCCATTTCCTGCACAAAGTAGCGGCCGCTGGCGTCCTTGAACTGACTCATATCCTTGCCGACCATCTTCGGATTGCCGGGGTTGAGCACATTGGACATGTCCATGCCGGTGACGAAGAAGTAGTTGTCACCCTGAAAGCGCATGCTGGTCAGCGCATCGCCGGCGGCCTTTTTGGCCTGGTCTTCGTTGATCTTGCCGGCCTTGAAGAGATCGTATTGCGCGGCGACTGCGCCATAGGCGGCTTCGACGAGGTTCTTCAGTTCGGCCTGGCGGCGCGAGGTCAGACTTTCGCTGGTCTTGTAAGTGGTCACCGCGCCCAGCACGAACAGACCCGCCAGCGCCAGAACGACGATGCCGTAAAGGCGTGCCTGTAACCCGTAGAAAATTCGCATTGAAAAGTGCCCCCTGTCGTGGTGGGCGGAAGATATTGCCTCTAACTAAATAAAAGTTTGATCGGGAAACGCCGGCGAATAGACAAACTGGATTAAGAATTCGGTGCGCTGGTGGGGAGCAGATGCTCGCTGCCTCCCATTTTGCAGAGTCGCCCTGTTGTTTGACCGCAACGGCGGCGCGGTTCAAGCCGCTTCGGCGATCGCCCCGCTATCGACCAGGCATTTGGCCAGGCTTTCGCCATCCGGATCGACCAGCGCGGCGGTGCGCGCCGAGGCAATGGCATCGACGGCGCGGTCGAGCGGCAGGCCGCCCGCGATCGCCGGACGGATCAGGGCATCCTCGATGCGGGCGTAATTCGACAGACCGCGAGCGTGAGTGTCGCCATAACCCTTGATCAGCCGCGCGCATTCGGCGACCTCAAGCGCCAGCGCCGATGAGCGTTTTGCCGCCCCGACGATCTGGCCGAGCCAGGATTCGATCTGCGCCTGCTCCTGCGCGTAACGGTGGCCATAGGGCCGCACCGCGCGCAGCTTCGCCAGCACGAGGAAGCGCAAATAACCGCTCACCGACGTCGAATTGATTTCCATGCCGAGATGAAACCGGCCGAGCCATCCCTTGCGCCGCGCGTGCGTGAGGATAGGCCGGGCGAGCGCGGACGGCAGCAACTGGCACAATTCCTCGATGCCGGGCTTGAGGAAATCATGCACCGAATAGGGCTCGCCCTTGGCGCGCAATTCCTCGCGCGCGATGCGGGCCATGCGCTCGGGCGAAATCTTCTCCTGCGCCACGCGGACCACGTCCTCATAGGACATGCGCACGGCCAGGTGCCGCGCCACCTCCTTGAGCAGAGCGCCTTGCGCGCCGCTTTGCCGGTCGGTGTCGGCGATGGCCTTCAGTCGGTCGAGATATAGCTGGGCATAAGCGGGGCTCTGGTACGCCACCAACCGGCGCACGCCCTCGATGACGATGGGCTGTGCCACCCCTGGATAGGCCGCGGACGCCTGCTGCTCCAGCGAAGCCAAGGTCGGCGCGGCGTTCTTCTTGCCGGCGACCGCCTTGCCAACACCGGCTTGCGCCTCCACGGCCGCGAGGCCGGCGAGGAAGCCGCGCCGGTTGGCCTCGCCGGCCTTGCCGCCGCCGCCAATCGCGGCGAGAAACTGCTCGATGCCGATCGGCAACCGGCCGGAGCCGGCGATGGCGCCGAGCATGACGGCGTTGACCATCGCACCGTTCTCGCTGGCGAGCCGCGTCATGTCGAACAGCACGGCGTCGCGCGCCTGCTCCCGGATCAGCTTGGTGAGCTTGTCGTCGTCAAAGCGGCCGTCGCCCATGGCGGTCTTCTCGTCCATGGTGAAGAAGCGGCTGAGCGAGGCAATCACATGCGTGCGGTCGGGCGTGACGAAACCGTTGAGCACGGTGCGCCCGGCTTCCAGCAACTCACTCGCCACGACGATGTCGATGTCGCCGATGCCCGGCGTCAGGGCCAGCACCGGGCGCCTGCCGTTCAGCGACGCCGCCGGCTCGGGGAAGATTTCGATGTAATAGGTGGTGGCGCCGGTGCGCTGCGCGACGCCCGGGATCGACGTCGATTGTACCGGGAAGCCGGCGGCTTCCGCGGCGCTGACGATCCAGCCGGTGAGCACGCCGCCGCCTTCGCCGCCGAGCGCGGCGATCAGCATGGTGATGGGACGTGTCGCGCTCATGCGGTCGCCGCGCCGTTGTATCCACCGAGCCAGCCGATAACAGTCTGGCGGACCTTGAACAATGTGCGGTCCCACCACGTCGCGTTGCGCACGATCTCGGCGCGGTAGAACGACGGGCACAGCACCGCGGCGTGCGCGACCTCGCCGCACAGGCCGCAGCCGACGCAGCTATCGACGACGCTGGCCACCGGATCGGTGCGCAGCGGATCGGGCGACGGCTTCACCGTGAGCGACGGGCAGCCCGACAGGCGGATGCAAGAATGATCGCCGGTGCAGATCGCATCGTCTATGCCATAACGCGTGCGGGTGACGCGCTCGCCACGCTCGAGCTTCACGGCGTCCTCGGCGCGGACGCGGCGCTGCCGCGCCAACTGGCACTCGCCGTCGGCGATGATGACCTTGAGGCCGCGCTCGGCGCTCTTCATCGCGTCCTTCAGCGTCGTCGCCATCTTGGCCACGCTGTAGGTGCGCACCTTGCGCATCCACTTGACGCCCATCGAGCGCAAGGTCTGCTCGATATCCATGCCCGGCGGCGCGCCCGAACGGCTCGCCTTGCTCGACGGCATGTATTGCAGGCCGGTCGCCGACGTGTAGCCGTTCTGCATGACGACGAGCACGCCGTCGCCTTTGTTGAACAGGTTGGAGGCGACGCCGGTGATCAATCCGTTATGCCAGAAGCCGCCGTCGCCCATGATCGCGATCGGTCGCCGCTCCATGTTCGGCCCGACCGCGGCGGCGCTGGCGAGCGACATGCCGTAGCCGAGGATCGAGTTGCCGAACGAGAACGGCGCGAAGGTCGCAAAGGCGTGGCAGCCGATGTCGGCCGAGATATGCGTCGGTCCGATCTCGCGCTGCATCAGCTTGATGGCCGAGAACACCGGGCGTTCCGGGCAGCCGGTGCAGAAGGTCGGTGGCCGGACGGGAAGCGCCGCGCCGATCGTCTGCGCCGCGGCGGCCTTGCGCGCTACGATGCCCTGCGCCTTTTCGGCCAGCGCGTCGGCATCGATGCCGTTCGGCCGCGCCGCCTGGAGGAAACCGGCGAGGCCGCCGAGCAGAACTTCCGAGGTGTATTCGCCGCCCTGCGGCAGCAGGCCCTTGCCGTAGACCTTGGTCTGGATGTCGGCCCGGCGCAGTTCGACGTTGACCGCCTGCTCGATGTAATCGGGATGGCCTTCCTCGACGACCAGCACGGCGCGCTTGGTGGCGCAGAATTCGCGGATTTCTTCCGGCACCAGCGGATAGGCGACGTTGAGCACGTGGACTGGCACCCGCGCGGCG
>JAHCKF010000009.1 GCA_026125925.1 Pseudolabrys sp. | reverse complement strand
GCGGCGGAAGGCTTCGTCACCGGCGTCGGCTATTCGGCGCAGATCGACACCCCGGCGAACAAGAAGTTCGTCGCGGCCTTCCAGGCCGCCAACAAAATTGATCCGGACCTCTACGGCGCCGATTCCTACGGCCTGATCTACGCCTACAAGGCGGCGGTGGAGAAAGCGGGCTCGACCGACACCGACAAGGTGCGCAAGGCGCTCGAGGGCCTCAAGTGGCAGACGCCGCAGGGCGAAAAGACCCTGCGCGCCGGCGATCATCAGGCGATCCAGACCATGTATGTGGTCCGCGTCACCGGCGGCAAGTTCATGACCGTGGGGCAGGTTTCCGGCGACGAGGCCATCGGCCCCGACGCCTGCCCTCGCTTCTAAGCAAGCATGATCAACGCGCACGAGGTCCGATGATGTCCACGGCGATCGAGTATTTTCAGTTCGTACTGGCGCCGCAGATGCTCATCGGCCTCGTGCTCGGCGTGGCGGTCATTTTGGTGGCGTTGGGCTTGACCATCATCTTCGGTCTGCTCGACGTCATCAACATGTCGCACGGCGAATTCTACGCGCTCGGTGCCTTCATCGCCCTGGCGCTCGGCTCGATCGGGCTGCCCTTCTGGCTGCTCGTCATTCTCGTGCCGCTCGTGATGCTGCCGGTCGGTTACATCGTCGAACGCGGATTGATCCAGCGCGTATTCCATAGCGGCGAACGGCACGTCACAACGCTGCTCCTCACGTTCGGACTTGGTCTGGTGATGGAGGACGCATTCCGCCTCGTATTCGGGCCGAATCCGCACAAGCCGGAGACGCCGATCTCCGGCGCCATCGACGTCTTCGGCGTATTCCTGCCGCTCTATCGCCTGTTCCTCATCGTTGGTGGCGCGGTGATCGTCGCGCTCGTCGCGCTGGTCCTCTACCGCACACGGTTGGGAGCGATGGTGCGTGCCGCCGCCTTCGACCGGCATATGGCGGCTTCGCTCGGCGTCCCGGTGCAGCACGTCTATGCCGGCGCTTTTGCCTTCGGCGTCGCCCTCGCGGGCCTGGCCGGCGTGCTGCTGGCGCCGATCTATTCGGTGTTTCCCACCATGGGTCGCGACTTCATCCTGATGGCGTTCACCGTCGTCATCGTCGGCGGCATGGGCTCAATTGCCGGCGTCGTGGTCGCCGGCCTACTGCTCACCCAGGTGCAGGCAGTCTCCTCGCTCTATATCTCGCCGGTGTGGTCCGACCCGATCGTGTTCGGGATCATGGTGATCATGCTGATGGTGCGCCCGCAGGGCCTGTTCGGACGGCTCGGCCATGGCTGACGCGCTCACCAGATCGATGCGGGCGAGCCATGTGCTCGTCGCGGTCCTCGTCGCCGCTTCGCTGATCTTCGCCGGCATCGGCGTCGTCAAGGGCGACACGTTCTATCTACGACTCGGCACCGAGGCATTGATTTTTGCCGGACTTGCCCTGTCGGTCGATATTTTGCTCGGCTACACCGGCCTCTTGTCGCTTGGTCAGGCGCTCTATTTCGGCCTGGGTGCCTATGTCTCCGCGCTCGTCCTGATGGTGACGCCGTCCTTCTGGGCCGCGATGGGTGCGACGCTCGTTGCCGCCATGATCGTCGGCGCCGTCGGCGGCGTCGTCGCCAACCGGGTGCGCGGCGTCTATTTCGCCCTGATCACCTTCGGCATGGCGCAGGTCGCCGCCAAGGTCGTGTACAACACCCGCGCGCTCGGCGCCTCCGACGGACTGATCGGCGTGCCGATCATAAAGGTGAATTTCGGCTTTGCCGCGATCTCCAGCGCCTCGCCGGCCGGGTTCTTTCTGTTCACGCTGGCTTTCATCGTCATCCTCTACGCGCTCGCCGCCTATCTGCTCGATACGCCGTTCGGCCGCCTGCTGATCGCGCTCAAAGCCAATGAGCGGCGGGTGCCGTTCCTCGGATACGACACGGTGACGCCGCGGTTGCTGGTCTATGTCATCGCTGCCGTAATCGCCGCGCTATCCGGTGCGCTTTATCCGATGCTTCGCGGCTTCGTATCGCCCGAGCTGTTGTTCTTTTCGACCTCCGGCAACGCCGTCATCACCGTGGTGACCGGCGGCGTCGGCACGCTGGTCGGCGCGCTCTATGGCGGCATTTTACTGACACTTCTGAAGTCGGTGATCGGCAGCTACACGGAACATCACCTCATCGTCATCGGCCTATTGTTCATGGGCGCGGTGATTTTCCTGCCGCGCGGGCTGATGGGCATCGTGCGGCCTGCCATCGAGCGGCTGCTGGCGCGGAGGACGAAGTCATGACGGCACCCGTTCTCGAGGTCCGCGGCCTGTCCGTCAGTTTCGGCGGCCTGCGCGCCGTCGACAATGTTAGCTTCGCCGTGGCGCGAAACCGCGTCACTACCGTCATCGGTCCTAACGGCGCCGGCAAGTCGACCCTTTTCAATCTGATTTCCGGTGCCGTACGACCCGCGGCGGGGGAGGTGCTGATCGACGGCACAGACCACACAGGACACACACCGAATCACCTTCAGGCCGCCGGGCTGGCCCGCTCGTTCCAGATCACCAATCTGTTCTTCGAACTGTCAGTGGCCGAAAACCTGCGGCTCGCCGCGCAAATCCTCGAGCCGATGCGCATGGCGCTGCGGCCCGTGTCCGCCAGCCGCGCGGCGCAGCAACGCGTCGACGAGTTGCTGGAACGCTTCGAACTCGCCGACAAGGGCGCCATGCCCGTCGCCAAACTTTCGCACGGCGAGCAGCGGCGCCTGGAAGTCGCCGTCGCACTTGCCGGCAAGCCGAAAATCCTGCTGCTCGACGAGCCGACCCAGGGCATGAGCCATGGCGACACCGCGGACACCGCGCGCCTCATCAGATCGTTGGCCAGCGACGTCACCGTGCTGCTGATAGAGCACGACATCGGGCTGGTCATGAGCCTGTCCGACACGGTGATCGTGATGCATCAGGGACGGAAACTCGCCGAGGGCACGCCCGACGCCGTGCGCGGTAATCCGGACGTCCAGTCAGCCTATTTCGGGCACGCGTGACCCATGCTCGCCATTCAGAACCTGCATACCTATTATGGCACGAGCCACATCATTCAGGGCATCGACCTCACGGTCGAACAGGGCGCCGTCATCGGCGTGTTCGGCCGCAATGGCGTCGGCAAATCGACGCTGCTGAAAACCATCGCTGGCTGGATCAAAACGGCGAAGGGCGAAATCGCGTTCAACAACGAACGCCTCGACGGCCAGTCTGCAGACCGCATCGCTCGCAAGGGCATCGGATTCGTGCCGGAGGACCGGCGTATCTTTCCCGGCCTCACTGTCGAAGAGAACCTCACGCTCGGCTTCCTGCAAGTGCCGGGGCGTTCGGGCGCCGGCAACAACGCCGCGCTTCGCCGCATCTACGAGCGCTTTCCGCGTCTGGCCGAGCGGCGCAATCAGCATGGAACGACTTTGTCCGGGGGCGAGCAGCAGATGCTGGCCATGGCCCGCGTCATGATCGGCGAGCCCCGGCTTCTCCTGATAGACGAGCCGACCGAGGGCCTGGCGCCGATGATCGTGGCCGATCTCTTCGCCATCATCGGCGAGATGAAGGCGCAAGGCTGCACAATTCTGCTGGTGGAGCAGAATGTCCAGCAGGCCCTGAAGGCCTGCGACCGGTTCATTGTCATCGAACGCGGCCGCATCGTGCTCAACGGCGATGCCGCCGATGAGAACGACAGTCGCACCCTGATGAGCACGATTTCCTTCTAGCGTGTATCGCGGCGGCCATGGGCCCCTATCGTAGCGCGGCCTCAATGGTGGCGGCCGCAGACAACAGCCACCGGTCGGCATAGCGGCGTCCAATGAGCATCAGGCCGACCGGCAGGCCGGCGCCGGGGATAGGGATCGAGATCGACGGACAATCGAGAAGATTGGCGATTCTCGGGTTGCGCAGAACCAGTCCGTTGGCGTCGTGGAATCCGGCCGCCTCTTGGACGGAAGCGATGAGCGGCGCCACGATCGGCGTCGTCGGCATGACAACGATCTCATCTTCACCAAGCGATTGATCGAAGGCATCGATGGCGGCCTTGCGATGTCTCGTCATGAGGACGTAGTCGCTGGCAGACACGCCTCGGCCCGCCTCAATGCGGGCCCGCGTCAATGGATCGACGCCGTCGAGCGAGGACACTCCGAACTGCGCCAAGGTCGCCGCGACTTCGACTGACGGAAACGTGCCGATCTTGTCGACCCGGTCGGTGAGCTCGAGGATCGGGTCGAGCGGGCATTCGCCGAGCTCTATTCCCGCCGTCTGGCACTTCGTCAGTGCGCGCTCGAAAGCCTGGAGGACATGGTCATCGCAGCGAGCAAACGGCCGGCCGCGGCCGATGGCGAGACGGAAGCTTTGCGGCTCCGCGGCCGCAAGAGACGCCGTAACGCATTGTCCCGACAGAATCTGGTCGACGGTTGCGCAATCGGCGACGCTCATGGCGATAGGGCCGACGGTGTCGAGTGTCGAGGACAAAGAAAATGCGCCTGCCGTCGGCACGCGTCCGCTCGTCGGCTTGAAGCCAACGGCGCCAGACAAGGCCGCCGGGATTCGTAGAGAGCCGCCGGTGTCGCTGCCGATGGCGATGTCGGCCATGCCCTCGATCACCGAGACCACGGCCCCCGACGACGAACCGCCGGGCACGCGCGTGCGGTCGCGCGGATTGCCGGGCATGCCGTCATGCGGGTTGGTACCCAGCGCCGAAAAGGCGAACTCGGTCATCTGCGTCTTGCCGATGATGATGGCGCCGGCGGCCCGCAACCGCTCAACGGCTTCGGCATCCCGGGCAGCCGGCGCAAGCCGCCGCAGGACTGCAGAGCCGGAGTGCGTCACCGTACCGGACACGTCGAACAGTGCCTTCACCGAAACGATGCGACCGTCGAGCGCGCCCTTCGACATGCCGCTGGCGGCGCGCCGGTCGGCAGCGAAGGCCTCGGCCCTGGCGCTCTCGCTGAATATCTCGGTGAAGGCGAGCCGCCCCTGCCCGCCAGCGGCATCGATCGTGGTCAGCGCGTTCTGCAGGCGGTCAGTTGCCGAGGCCATATCAACTCACAGCAGTTCGATGGAGGGAATCAGGCGTAAGACAGCGCCGCGCGCTCGAGATTTTCCGGGTACGGCGCGGTCCGGCCGTCCAGCTGGTGCCGAGCCAGAAACGCCCCGATGTTGTCTTTCGGCTCCACAGATGCCGCGCGGCGCTCACGACCGGCCGTCGTGGCCAGCCATGCGACCATGAGGTCCCGCTCGAGGAGTTCAGCCGCCAGTTCGATGTCCTTGACGCGGCCGCGCAGTTCCTCGGCCGCGCGCGCCTGTTCTGGGGCAAGAGCGGCGATATTCCGCTTCATGATGCGCCGGCACGTCCTGAGCGGCACGACGACGCCATCGCGGAAGTCGGCAACGGTGCCGTCGATGTCGGCAAGGTCCTGAGCGCTCAGCGAAATCCTGCCGACCGCGGCCGCGTAAGCGCAGAACAGCAGAATATTGACGTCAACGCCGTGGTCATCCTGCAACCGCAGACATTCGTCCGCGACTCCCGGCGCGGTATAAACGGCAAACGAGAAGTCGCGGAACGAAATCATTAGGCTGCAAGGCCTCAGGTCAGGCGGCCCGCTTCCACCGAGATGCGATAGCGGTGGATGGACCACCTCTCGAAACAGCCGACCTCGACGAAAGGATCGCCGGTGACGATGTTTTCGGCGGTTTCGCGGTCGTCCACATCGAGCACCAGAATCTGGCCGGTTCGGGTCTTGCCATCATCGGCCAGGATTGGTCCACCGTAGCGGATCGCACCGAGGTGCTCCTCCCAATAGGCGTCGTGACGAGGCTTCGTCTCGGCGCGGAGCACCTCGGTATTCGGCTTGCTTGTCAAGATCACTACGTACACGCGATGCCTTCTTACTTCTTCGTCGTATAGACGATGTCGATGAGGTCCTTGATCTCGGCCTCGGTCAGCGGCTTGGCCAGGAACTTGGCGTCGACCGCCTGCTTCATGACCACGTCGAGACCTTCGATCGGCCCGAAGGCGAGGGTCTTGCGGTCATAGAAAGCAATGCCCTTCTCGGCGATCTTTGCGTCGACCTTGTTCAGATCGCCGTAGAACTTCGACGATTCCTTCTTGTTCGCGTAGGCCCAGTCGATGCACTTGTCGAGAGTCTCGAGGAACTTTGCCACCACGGCGCGCTTCTTCTCGAGGAAATCCGCCTTCGTGACGATGACGCGTCCGGTCAACTTGGCCTGCGCCTTGACGTCGTCGCCGGAGAACAGCACGCGGATCTTGCCTTCCTCGATCGCGGCCAGACCGCTCGGCGGAATTGCGTAGCCGACATCGACCTGCTTGGTCATGGCCATAGTCATCGTGGCATCCATGCCGCCGGTTGCCACCATTTTGAAGTCCAGCTTACTCTCGTTCTTGAAGGCAAGCAGGGTCGCTTCGCTGGCGCCGCCCGGACGCGGGAACGCGACGGTCTTGCCGTTCAGATCCTTGGTCGACTTGATTGGGCTATCCGCCGGAACATAGAAGAACGTGTCGTTTTGGCCCAGAAATTCGGAGCTGACGACCTTGAGCTTGTTGCCCTGGGCGTAAGCCGCAAACACCGCATTGATGCCGGGCGAGTATCCGATATCCATGCCGCCGGCGATGACCGCCTGGATGTTCTCCGAACCGCCGCGCGTTGATGTGACGTCGACGTCCAGACCCGCCTTGGCGAACTCACCGCGTTCTTTGCACAAGGTCGGCTGCGAGGTGTCCCACAGTCCGAGGAATGTTGTGGCGACCTTCAGCTTCTCCTGAGCCAACACCGGCTGGCTGACCAGGCCGACACCCAACGCGGCCAGAGCCGCCTTCATCATCGTTTTGCGCATAGTCCGATCCCTCTTCTACTTGACGTTGTTGAACCCCGGACTTCCCATCAACCTGCTCAGACCAGGACGACCTGGGCAGGCCCAATCGCTCCATATCTCGCTTTATTGCCTGTGATCTCGATCGCCTCCGGCACCTTCTCGATACCCTTGAGAACGTGGGTCACGGTCGGCTCGATCTGCACGCGCTTGGAGGCCACCAGATCGATGGCGTAATTGATGATGCGCGGTGACGGGCTGCGCGTGCCGATGACATGTAGGCCCTTCTTGTCGATCGGGCCGATCGGAACGGTCGAGCCGACCGGCAGATGGCCGAATTCGGAGATGCGACCTTCGTTGCGCAACATCGCCAGGCCCTGGATGAACGTATCGACACCGGCATGACCTTGCTCCTTGCTGCCGCCGGCGCATTCGAGGACGACGTCGCAGCCAAGGCCCTTGGTGATTTCCATCACCGCCTCAACCGGGTCGGTCTTGGTGGCGTTGATGGTGTGGGTGGCACCGAGTTGCTTCGACAAAGCGAGAACCGGATCGCGCCGCGCGATCGCCACCACCTTCGCAGCGCCGGCGACCGCGGCGATCTGCGTGCAGAACAGCCCCATGGGCCCCTGGCCGATGACGACGACGGTATCGCCCATCGCGATGCCGACGCCTTCGATACGGCCCATCACCGACACCAGCGGCTGCATGCCGCAGGCTTCCTTGTCGGTGATTTCATCAGGGATGGCGGCGATCGTGCTCGCGGGAATCGGGAAATACTCGGCGAGACAGCCGGGCGTATCTTCCGAAACGTTGATCACCGAGCGGCACAGATGCGACATCCCGGCCGCGCAGTATTTGCACGTGCCGCAGGGCACGCCGCGGTGATAAAACACGCGGTCGCCGAGCTTCACATTGGTCACCCCGGCGCCCACCTCGACAACTTCGCCGCAGAACTCGTGGCCCCAGAGCTGCATCGGCGCGCGCTCGGCAAGCATCTTCTTGATGTTGTCGTGCGAGGGCACGGGCAAGCCGCGGAATTCGGCGATCTCCGTCACCGACAGTTCGGCGTTGCGGACCTTGCACACGACCCAGCCGGGCTCGGCGTGCGGCATCGGCACCTCTTCGAGGCGCATGTCGTTGAAGCCGTAAGAGAGCCAAGCCTTCATATCAATATCCTATAGTTTATCTATGTTATGTTTTTTTGTATAGTACCCCGTCTGAAAGTGCAGTCAATTGGCCAGCGGCATTTTGCGCCGCGGCAACTGCCTAACCTTCTCGCGGATTACGCTGTTTGTATGAGCAACTCGCGAAGAGGTAACGAGGTCCGAGACTCCGGTTTCCGACCGGCCCGCCATCGTCGGCGATTTCGTCCTCATTTGCGCTTCGCCTCCTGCAGCGCCGACCAGACGTTGCCGGGCGTGGCCGGCATGTCGATCCGGGAGACGCCCTGCCGGTACAGCGCATCGGCGACCGCGTTCATGACCGCGGGCAAGGCGCCGACCGTGCCGGCTTCGCCCGCCCCTTTGGCGCCGAGTGGATTGGTTTCGGTTGGCACGGCGTGGCTGACGACGTCGAAGAACGGCAGATGGGTGGCGCGCGGCATGCCGTAGTCCATGAATGACCCGGTCACCAGTTGCCCGTCGGCATAGGCGATGCGCTCCATCAGCGCCTGGCCGACGCCCTGGGCAATGCCGCCATGGAGCTGTCCCTTGAGCAGCAGCGGATTCATGACATTGCCGACGTCATCGACGACCGTATAGGCGACGAGCTTGGTCACGCCGGTTTCGGGATCGATTTCCACTTCGCAGATGTGGCAGCCATTGGGGAATGTGGCGTCGCGCGGCGTCACGGTCGCCTTGGCATCGAGGCCGAAGTCCGCGCCGCGTGGCATCCGCGCCGGCAGGTACGACGCGCGCGCCACGTCGGGCAAAGCCATCTTCAGATCGGTACCCGCCACGTTGAAGGAGCCATCGGCGAAATCGATGTCACCCTCGCCGACTTCGAGCAGATGCGCCGCAACCTTCTTGCCGCGGTCGATGACACGCTGCGCTGCCGTCGCGAAAGCCGTGCCCGCGGCCATCATCGTGCGCGAGCCGAACGAGCCGCGGCCATGCGCGACCTCGTCGGTGTCGCCGCTGACGATGCGTACCTGATCGGGCACCAGGCCGAGATATTGCGCGGCGAACTGCTTGAGCACCGTCTCGTGGCCCTGACCGTGCGAGTGGCTGCCCGACACGATGGTGCAACTGCCGCCGGAATCGAAGCGTATCTCGACTGCCTCTTCCATCGGCATGCCCTGCGGGCCGCCCGCGATCTCGATGACGCAGGCGATGCCGATGCCGCGCAACAGGCCGCGCGACGCACTGTCGCGGCGACGCCTGTCGAAGCTCTGCCAATCGGCGGTCTCGAGGCAGCGGTCCATCACCGCTTCGAACTCGCCGCAGTCGTAGGTGTAGACCAGCCCGGTCTTGTAGGGCATCGCGCTTGCCGGGACGAGATTGCGCCGCCGCAGTTCGGCCGGATCGAGTTTCAGTTCGCGGGCGGCGAGATCGATGATGCGCTCGATGCAATACGACGCCTCGGGGCGCCCGGCGCCGCGAAACGGACAGGTCGGCGGCGTGTGGCTGAATACGCCGGTGACGGCGACGTCGAATGCGGGAATCCTGTAAACACCGGCAAGACCGCCAAGATTATTGGTCGACGAGTGCAGGCCATTGAGCGCGATATAGGCACCGACATTGGCGATGGTTTCGACGCGCAGCGCCAGGAAACGGCCGTCCCTGTCGAGCGCCAGCGCCACCTCTGAGATGTTGTCGCGGGCCTGATGGTCCGACAGGAACCCCTCGCTGCGCTCGGCCACCCATTTCACCGGGCGGCCGGTCAGACGCGAAGCCCACAGCACCAGCACCTGCTCGGGATAGACGCTGCCCTTCATGCCGAACGAGCCGCCAACGTCGTGAGCGACGACGCGGAAGCGGTTGGCCGGCTCGCGGAAGATCGCCGCGATCTCGCGCTGGATGGTGTGCGGCGACTGCAGGCTGGAATACAGCGCGTAGCGGCCGTCCTTGGCGGTGTAGTGGCCGAGCGCGTTGCGCGGCTCGATCGAATTGGTCGTCATCCGCGTGATGACGAGACGGTCGCGCACGACATGATCGGCGCGGGCGAAAGCGTCGGCGGCGGCGGCCTTGTCACCGAGCCGGAACACGAAGCAGCGGTTGTCGCCCTGCCCATCCCACACGACTGGCGCGTCCGCCTCGAGGCATTGCCCGGTGTCGGTGACGGCCGGCAACACCTCGTAGTCGATCTCGATGAGCTCGGCGGCGTCCTTGGCCTGCGCCAGGGTTTCGGCGATCACGGCGGCGACGGCGACGCCGCTATGCGGCGCGACGTCAACCGCCAGCGGATAATACGGCGGCACGAAATTCGGCTCGCCGTTCGCATTGTGACGCTGCACCCGGGACGGCAGGGTGCCGAGTTTGGCCGCCACCACATCGGCGCCGGTCAACACTGCCAACACGCCCGGAGCATTCCTGGCGGCCTCAGCATCGATGCCGACGATCCGCGCGGCGGCGTGCGGCGAGCGCACCAGATAAAGCCATGCAGCCGGACCGAGATCGACGTCGTCGGTGTAGCGGCCAAGCCCGCCGATCAGCCGCGCGTCCTCGCTGCGTGGGACAGGTCGGCCGATTCCCCAATCAAGTTCACGCATACCGCGGCCGATATCTCATGCGCCGGAGGTCGCGGCGAGCGCGGCCTTGTCGGCGGCGCGCGCGGCGCCCGGCTTGCGGCCGCGGTTGCCGAGGAAGCCTTGCACCAGGCTCAAGACGTAGTTCATTCCCGCCGCGGTGGCGAAGATAAGGATGGCGTCGGCATAAACCGAGGCGATACGGAACTGATCGGCATAGCGGATAAGACGGAAGCCGAGGCCGCCTTGCGAATTGGCGATTTCGGCGGACAACACGCCGATGATCGACATCGACATGGCGAGCCGCAGGCTGGTGAGCACCGGGTTGGCCATTGCCGGCAGATAGACCTTGCTCGCCATCTGCCAGGTGGAAAGGTTGAAGCTGCGGCCGGTCAGCAACAGGATCTTCGGGATCTGCACGAAGGCGCTGGTCGTGCTCAGCACCACCGGGAAAAACGCCGACAACGACGCCTTGGCGATCTTGGATTCGATGCCGAGACCGAACACCAGAAAGATGATCGGCAGGAAGATCACCTTCGGCGTGCCGCCCAGCGCGGTGATGAAGGGCTCGAATACCCGGCGGCCGAAGGGTTGCAGACCGAGCAGAATGCCGAGAACCAGCGCGATCAGCGAACCGGCGAGAAAGCCCGCCGTCGCGGCGAACACCGTCAGGCCGAGATCGTAGTAGAAGTCCTTTGCCATCAACTCCTGCACTAGCGCCACGACCACGGCCCAGGTCGGCGGAATGACGCCTTCGTAGAAAAATCCGGAGCGCGCGGCGAACTCCCAGAGCACCACCAGCGCAAGAATGGTGAACACCCGGATCCACAAGACCTGGAGATGAAGAGCGTGTTGTCTCGGGTCGAATATCTTCATCGCGACCGGATCCATTGTTCGGCGCGGCCGATCAGCCAGTTGAGCAGGACGCTGACCGCCGCGACGGCCACGATCGCCGAATAGGTGCCTGGAATGTCGAAGCGGAAGTAGCGGTCGGCGACAATGCGGCCGAGACCGCCGACGTCGACGAGGTACTCGACGGCGACGATGTTGATCAGCGTGTACATCAAAGCCAGACGCACACCGGTGGCGATGGTCGGCGCGGCTGCCGGCACCATGATGCGCCAGAAGATGGCGCTCTTCGACAGCGCGTAGCTTTGCCCCACATTGATGTAGGTCTGCTTGACGCCGAGGAAGCCTTCCTGAACGTGAAGAACGAGCGGGATGATGCCCGGCAGGAAACCCATGACGATGAGGGTGACCTGGTTGCGGCCGAAGATGACCAGAAATAGCGGGTACAACAGGAATATCGGCGCCGCCGACAGCGCCGCGAACCAGCTCGTATAGGCGATGCCGACGGCCCGGCGCTTGTACATCAGGTGGCCGAGCGGAACCGCGACCAGGATTTCCAGGACCAGCGCGGTCATGGTCGACGTCAGCGTCGAACGCAGCGCGCCCAGGATATCGACCTTGGCCTGCAAGTCGGCGATGCCCAGGATCGTCGTGCTTGGCTCGGCGACGATGGCCCGCGATACCAGCCCGCTGCGCACCAGCCCCTCGAGCACGAGCAGGAAAGCGACAAGCACGAGGAGCGAGCAGAACGCCGGTGAGCTCACGAGCCTGATCAGGAAGGGCCGATCGGTTGCGTGCTGGTTCGTCATCTCAGGCGTCACTCAGCCAGTCGAAGCTGGCGCCTCGCGAGGGATCGATCAGAACGTCAACGACATAGGGCTTGCCGGCCTCGACCGCCTTGATACCGCGCTCGAGGGCGGCGAGGAGATCGCCGGCTTTCGTAACGGGACCTTCGGCGGCTACGCCATAATCGCGCGCCAGGCCGGCAAGATCGACCGCCGGATCGTCGATGCGCTGGCCGATCCAGCGGTTGGCGACGGGACGCTTGCGCTCGCGCGCCACGGTCTCCTGCTGGATTTCGTCGGTAAAATACGAGCGGTTGTTCGCCACTACCATGAGCAGCGGGATGTCGTAATGCGCTGCGGTCCACAAGGCCGAGGCGGCACCGAGATACTCGCCGTCGCCCATGATGCCGACCACGACCCGACCCGACCCGGCAAGCGCCAGCGCGGCGCCGACGCTCATACCCGGACCGGAGCCGACGCCGCCGCCGCCGTCATAGCCGAGATAGTCGAGCGGCTCGCGGAACGGATAGCTGGCCGACGGCCAGTTCAGCGGGGCGCGCGCCAGCGTGATCTGCCGCCCCTCGCGCAGCTTCGCCATCGCCTGGCCGAGATCGGTGAGCGTCGGCGTCAGGCTGGGATCGCCGGCGAAATCCGGCGCCCTCTTCTGCTCGATGGCCATCGGCTTAGCCGGCGGCTTGAGCCGATCCAGCAGCGCCGCGACCGCCATGTGCGGCTCGACGGCCATGTCGAGATCGACCGGCGCGAGACGCTGATGATCGCCGCTATAGGAATTGTGCGCGTGGTGATCGACCGTCACGCTGATCACCTTGGCCTTGCCGCCGGCCTGCAGCAGGGTGTCGGCGAGATCGTACCAATCGAGGCTGAGGACGAGATCGGCCTTGCTGATCGTCGCCTTGTCGTTCGGCGACAGGAACAGGTCGGCCGGCCCGCCGTGGAGCGGGTGCTCGGTCGGGAACGATGCGCCCATGCGCAGATCGGTGACGACGCGCGCATTGAGCCGCTCGGCCAGCGCGACGCGCTGGTCCCACTGCCCGCGGTCGAGGGAAACGCGGCCGATGAGCATGACGACGTTCTTGGCGCCGGACAGCATCGCAACGGCGCGGTCAAGCATGTCGGCCGACGGCGCGGCGGGCGCCTTCGGGGCGTAGCGCGCGATATCCGGGAGCGCGATATCGCCGCCGAGCGCGTCTTCCTGAAGGCGGCGGTCGAGGACCACGTAAGACGGGCCGCAGGGCGCGGTATTCGACGCCTGCCAGGCGCGCAGTATGCTATCGATCTGGGCGCGCGGCGTCGTCGGCTGCTCGTCCCATTTAACGTAGTGGCGCACCAGCGCGCCCTGATCGCGGAAGGTATGATTCCAGTCGATCCAGTTACGGCGCACCGCACTGTCCACCGCGCCGGTGGCGCCGAGGATCAGCATCGGCACGCGGTCGCACCAGGCGTTGAAGATCGACATCGTGCCGGCCATGAGCCCGACATTGCTGTGCACCACCACCGCCATCGGCTCGCCGCAGGCCTTGTAGTAGCCGTGCGCAATGGCAACGACCGACTGCTCGTGCAACGACAACAGCATCTGCGGCTTCTCGTTGCCGAGATAGTTGATCAGGCTGTCGTGCAAGCCGCGGAAGCTCGATCCCGGATTGACGCAGACATATTTGATGCCGAGACGGCGCAGGAGCTCGGCGACGATGTCGCTGCCCCAACCCAGCACCGGCTTTGCATCTTTTTCCGTCTGGTCCGGTTTCATCGGCTGCTACTGCCAGGTTTCGGTGATCGTCTTGACATTCATGTGTTCGAGCAGGCCTTCGATGCCGGACTCGCGGCCGACGCCGCTGTCCTTCATGCCGCCGAACGGCCCTTCCGGCGCGGTCACCGTGACGCCGTTGATGGCGACGACGCCGGCCTGCAACGCTTCGCCGATCCGCGCCGCATAGGATTGCGAGCGCGTGAAGGCATAGGCCGCGAGGCCGTAAGGCAGCCGGTTGGCCTCCTTGACGACGCCTTCGAAATCCTTGAACGGCACGATGGGTGCCAACGGGCCGAACGGCTCCGTGTTCATCAGGCTCGCCTCGTTCGGCAGCCCGGTGATGACGGTCGGCTCGAAAAAGAAACCGGTATTGCCCTTGCGGCGGCCGCCGGTGGCGACGCGCCCGCCGCGCGCTTCGGCATCGGCCACCAGTTTTTCCATGGCATCGATGCGTCGCGCATTGGCGAGCGGGCCCATTTGCGATTTTGCATCGAGGCCGCTGCCGACCTGAAGCGCCGACGCGGCCGCGGTGAAGCCGGCCGCAAACTTGTCGTAGAGCGATTCATGGACAAAGAACCGCGAGCCGGCGGTGCACACCTGCCCGGCATTGCGGAAGCGGCTGCCGACCGACAGCGAGACCGCGCGGTCGAGATCGGCATCCTCGAAGACGATGACCGGCGCGTGTCCACCCAGCTCCAGCGTGACCTTCTTGAAATCATGACTGGCGAGCGATGCAATATGCCTGCCAACATTGGTCGAGCCGGTCAGCGACACCTTGCGGATGATCGGCGATTTGATGAGACGCTCGGAGACCTGCGCCGGCTCGCCAAACAGGATATTGACGACGCCCTTGGGCACGCCGGCCTGCTCGCACACCTTGCCGATGGCGACCGCCGTTCCCGGCGTTTCCTCGGCGGGCTTGAGCACGATGGAGCAGCCGGCGGCGAGCGCATGCGCGATCTTGCGGCCCGGCATCATGCAGGGAAAATTCCACGGCGAGAACGCCGCCACCGGGCCGATCGGCTCATGCACCACCATGGTGCGGGTATTGGCGACGCGGCTCGGCACCAGGCGGCCGTAGATGCGGCGCGATTCCTCGGCCAGCCACTCGAACAGCTCGGCGGTGGCGCCGACTTCCATGCGCGCCTCGGCGATCGGCTTGCCCTGCTCGAGCGTCATGATATTGGCGATGGCGTCCGTCTGCTCACGCAGCAACGACGCGATCTTGCGGATGATCTTGGCGCGCTCCTGCGGCAGCACCTTCTTCCAGACCTCGAAGCCGCGCTCGGCTGCCGCGAGCGCCCGGTCGATGTCGTCGGCCGAGGCGTAAGGCACGCGGCCGATCTCCTCGCCGGTCGCCGGGTTGAGCACGGCGCCGCTGCGCTGGCCGTCGCCCGTGCTCCACGCGCCGTCGATGAAGAAGGCCAGGCGGTCGTGCATGATCAGACCAATCTGCCGTTCGGCAAATGCGCGAAGGTGCTCATCTCGTGGCACGGCCCGAGCGGCTCGACCGAACAGAGGTAATCCTTCGTCAATTCCTTGAACGAGACGAGGCCGAGCAGCGCCAGGGTGTTGGTGATCTCGCGTTCGATCAGTTCGAGCGAGCGCACCAGGCCATCGGCGCCGCCGGCCGCCAGTGCCCAGCCCTGCATGCGGCCGATGAGCACGGCGTCAGCGCCGAGCGCCACCGCCTTGATGACGTCCGAGCCGCGCAGGAAGCCGCCATCCACCAGAATACGCGCCTTGCCGGCCGCCGCCGTGACGACCGTCGGCAGGGTTTCCATGGCGCCGAGACAATGATCGAGCTGACGGCCACCGTGGTTGGAGACATAGATGATGTCGACGCCGCGTTCGATCGCCAGCTTGGTGTCGGCGGCGGTCGCCACGCCCTTGAGAATGAACGGGCCGCCCCACTCCGCCTTGATCCAGTCCATCAACTCCCAGGTGATGGCGGATTGCAGGTGGCGGTTGGTCTGCGCCTTCACGCTCGGCGGCTGATATTGATTCATCAATTGGCGTTCACGGATGCCGTAAACCGCGGAGTCCACGGTCAGCGCCAGCGCCGCGTAGCCGGCGGCCCTGACGCGGCCGATGATGTCCTTGAGCCAGGCTTTATCGCCGCGCACATAGAGCTGGAAGATCTTCGGTCCCTCGGCCGACTTGGCGCAGTCCTCCAGGCTCGGCTGCGTGATCGACGAGATCATCGGGATAGTGCCGAACTTCGCCGCCGCCGCGCAGGACGACGCGCCACCGCCCTCGTGGATCGCCTGCAGCGAGCCGATCGGCGCCAGCATCACCGGGATGCGCAGCTTGTGGCCGAGGAAGGTGGTCGAGGCATCGACCTTCGACACATCGCGGCAGACACGCGGCAGGAACGCCAGCTTGTCGAGCGCATAGCGATTGCGCCGCAACGTCGTTTCGGACTCGGCCGCGCCGGTCAGATAGTCCCACACATCCTGGGTCAGGTTCTTGCGGGCAACCTCGATGATTTCCTGGTTGCAAGTGAAATCCGCGGCCATCCGAGAGCTCCGTAAACCTGTGCTTGTCGATCAGTTCGCCGTCGCGGCTTCCACTTCCTTGATGGCTTCAAGGAAAATGTCGATACCTTTTCGCAAGTGCGCTTCGGTGATGACCAGCGGCGGCATCAGGCGGAACGTATTACCATTGCGGCCGCAGGCCATGACGCGCACGCCCCGCTGCTCGCAGGCCTTGGCGATCTGGCCCATGTATTTGGCCTCCAGCGGCGTGCGCTTGTCCTTATCGCTCACCAGTTCGACGCCGATGAAGAGACCGCGGCCGCGCACCTCGCCGACCAGGCGACAGGTCTTCTGGAAGTCGAGCAGGCGCTGCTTCAGGTCGGCGCCCAGTTTTGCGGCGCGGCCGATCAGATCGTCCTTCGGATCGCTGAGGATTTCGAGATTGGCGAGACCGACCGCGTTGACGACCGCGTTCTCGGCGCTGGTTATGACCTGCGAGCTCTGCGGCAGCTTCTCATAGAAGCGCTTGTGCGCCGTGACGCCGGACAGCGGCATATCGCCGCCCACGGCCTTGGCCCAGACCAGCATGTCCGGCTTGATGCCGTAATGCTCGACCGCCCACATCTTGCCGGTGCGGCCGGCGCCGGCCTGCACCTCGTCGATGATCAGGATGATGCCGCGCTTGTCGCAGGCCTCGCGCAACGCCTTCATGAACTCGATCGGCGGATCGATGTAGCCGCCATCGGCCTGCATCGACTCGACGATCACCGCGGCAACATCGTCGGCGCCGGTGTTGGGCGTATTGAGCTTGAAATCGAGATACTTGCCGCAAGCCTGGGCGCAGGTCTTGCTGTCAAACCCGGCGAAGCAGCGATAGCAGTATGCGTAAGGCATGTGGATCGCGCCGGGCATCAACGGCATGAACGGCACGCGGAAATTCTCGCGCGTCGTCAGCGCCAGCGAGCCGTGGAAGACGCCGTGATAGGCGCCCTCGAAGGCGACGATCTGATGCTTGCCGGTAATCGCCTTGGCGAACTTGATCGCGGTCTCGACCGCGGCCGAGCCGCTCATGCCGAACACCGTGAAGCATTCGCCGCGCAGCCCCTCGGGCATGAGATCCGATAGCTTCTGCGCCAGCTTCACCGTGCTCGACGACACGAGGCCCGCCGAATGCATCAGCTTGGTGGCCTGTTCGCGGACGGCTTCCACCACCTTGGGGTGATTGCGGCCGACGCTCGACACCGCGACGCCGGCGGACAGATCGATATAGACGTTGTCGTCCGGATCCTTGATGCCGGCGCCGAAGCCCTCCTCGATCACCAAAGTGCCGCGCACCGACGGCCGCGTCGGGGTCTGCACCTTGAGGGCGTCGTCGATGACCTGCCGCGACTTCGGGCCCGGCAGCTCATTGGAGACGATCTTCGGCATCTCCGGATAAGACAGCTTGGCCAGTTCCTGCTCGGAAATCATGAAGACGCCTCGGACGGAGATGGACGGGGTTCAGACGCAGTCAGTCACATCGGCATATGATCGGGGCAGACTATCCGGCGGCCGCCTTCACGCCGCGCTGGGCGCGGCGCTCGTGCTTGCCCGGCGCCAGCGTCGTTTCGAGATTGAACAGGCGCTGCGCATTGCCGCCGAGAATGTCGCGCTTGGCCTGCTCGTCGAGGAACGGCAGGTCGTAGATGGTGGACGGCAGGTCCATGTCCCAGTGTGGATAATCGGACGAGTACAGCAACTGCGTCTTGGCGTTGATCATCTCGAAGGTCACTTCCAGCGCCTTCGGATTGTTGACCATCTCCATCGGCTGCGAGGTGTAGTACATCTCGCGCATGTAATCGCTGGGGATGCGCTTGAGCAGCGGCGCGTCCGACGAGCGCATCATGAACTCGTTATCGAGGCGCTGCATCAGGAACGGCACCCAGGCCAGCCCCGATTCGATCCAGATGATCTTGAGCTTCGGGAAGCGCTCCGGCATGCCGTTGACCAGCCAGTTGGTCATGTGGAGCATGTTGTGCCAGGTAAAGCCCAGCGCGTGCACCGCCATGAAGCGGTTGGTCAGCGACAATTGCTTGTCGCTCCAGGTATAGGCGGCGTGGAAGGCGAGCGGCAGGTTGCGCTCCTGCAGCATCGAATAGAGTTTCATATATGCGTTGTCGTGGACCGAGCGGTAATGCGTCGCCACCACCATGAAGCCGATGACGCCTTTGCGGCTGCCGAATTTCTCGACGATGTCGATGCAGGCCGCCGGATCGTTGAACGGCAGATAGAGCATCGACTTGAGGCGACCATTTTCGCTCTCGAGAATGTTGTCGCAGAGCCACCGGTTATAGGCGCGCGCCAGCGCCACTTCGACTTCGATGCGCGGACAGGTGACGATGTTCAGCATAGGCGTCGGGAACATGCAGGCGACGTCGACACGCAGCGCGTCCATCCAGCGATACATCAACGTGATGTCGCGGTGCGGCTGCGGCGGCACCTTCTCGCCGCGGCGCTCCGGGTAGCGCGTGATGCGGCCCGTCATTTCCTGGTAGGAGCCGTCCATCGAGGCAATGCCGCCGCGCGCCATGCCCTGAAACTTCGCCTCGCGGCGCAGCACCGGATCGTCGATGTAATCGGCGATCTCGCTGAAGGCCTCGGTTTCGTAGTGATGGGCATCGACATCGACGATCATGAAATCGTCGTAGTTGCGCGATTCCCCCTGCGCAGCGGCGTTCTTCAGATGCACCGAGCTGTTGAAGCCCTCGTTCGCAACATCGCGGCTGCTGGTCACCTTCAACATCAGAATCGCTCCGTCGCGGACTCGTCATACTTGATGCGGCCGACGCTCGACATGTTTTGCCATGCGCCGAGTTCAAAGAGTGCAAGGTTGACCGCTTCCAGCATGGCGGTGCAGCCGATGGCGACATCGGTGGCGGTCACGCCGCTGTTGCGGCCGAAGGGCAGCAGGTTCTCACCGGCCTGCGCCTTCGCGGCATAAACCTGCAAGACCGATGCGAAGGCCTGGCCCAGCGCATCGGCCGGAATGTCCTCGAGGCGGTTCTGTTCGATGGCCTCGAGGCAGCGCGCCGAGAGGTCGCTGGCCAGGTCGGAGAAATCGCGCGCGGCGTCAGATCGCGACATAGATTTGCCCTTCCCGCTCGACCACGTCGTATTTCTTCAGCTTCACTTTCGGGTCGATGACGTGCTCGCCGGATTCGATATGGAATTCGTAGCCGTGCCACGGGCAGACGATATGCACATCGTCGTCATTGAATTTCTGGCAGACGAAGAGCCCGTTCTCGTCGATCACATCCTCGACCTGCGGCATGCGCACGCCCTCGCAGACCGGCCCGCCCTGATGCGGGCAGACGTTCTTGTAGGCATGGCACCCGCCATTGTGGCGAAAAATGCCGACCTCGACATCGCCGATAGTGCACACCCGGACGGCGCCTTCCTTGAGCTCGTCGCTCCGGCACACCAGGACCTGCTCGCTCATCTGTCTCGTACTCCTTGCACGCACCAGGCGGTCATTGCTAAGGTACCTATTGGTAAGATACCTTACGATTAATATAAGTCAACTCAGTTTTCTGTATCAATTGTCTGCCGGAGATTGCCTTGCCCGATACGCCGCGCCGTTTCGCCGAAGACGCTCATCATCCGCCGCCTATCGGCATCGGCAAGCTGCTGCGGCGCTCGCATCTCGCCTTCAGCAAATTGTTGCGCGACCGCCTCAAGGATCACGACGTCAGCTTCAGCGAATTCGTCCATCTCGAGCGGTTGTGGTACGATGACGGCCTCAATCAGACCGAGCTGTCACGCCGAGTCGGCATCGAAACCGCATCCTCCACGACCGTGCTCGATGCCCTGGAAAAGCGTGGCTATATCCGCCGTGAGCGCGATGCGCGGGACCGCCGCAACGTCCGCGTTTTTCTCGAGCCCGCCGGCGCCGAGATCGAGGCCAAACTCCTGGACTGCGCGGCCGGCATCAATGCCATTGCCCGCGAGGGTCTGAGCAAGGCCGACATCGCGGAGTTCTTCCGCATCGGTGCGATTATCGCCGGCAATCTCGAGGCGCAGAGCCGCGGCGCGTCGCGCAAGGCCGGCAGCGCCTCCCCTGCCGCGTCAGCGAAATCGCAAAGCAGCCGCCGCAAGCGCGACGCAGACTGATCAGGACGCGCGTTTGCGCTCGGCTTCCTGCATACCGCGGGAAGCTTCCTCGCGCAGATCGGCCCAGATCATGCCGACGAGCTGGCCGAAGCGCTCGCTGCTCATGATCTCCGAGGAGCGCGGCCGCGGCAGGTCGATCGGGATGATGCGCTTCACCGTGCCCGGACGGTAGCTCATCACCACGACACGATCCGAAAGCTGCACCGCTTCGGTGATGTTGTGGGTGATCAGCATCGTCGTCTGCTCCAGCTCCTGCTGGATCTGCAGCACCTTGTCGCCGAGCAACAACCGGGTCTGTTCGTCGAGCGCAGCGAAAGGCTCGTCCATCAGCAGAATCTTCGGATCGAAGGCCAGCGTCCGGGCGATCGCGGTGCGCTGCCGCATGCCGCCCGAGAGTTCGCTCGGATAATTGTTCTCGAAACCTTCGAGACCGACGAGCTGGATGAAATGCCGGGCGCGCTCGATGCGCTCCTTTTTCGGCATGCCGGCCGCTTCCAGCGGAAACATCACGTTCTGCAACGTCGTGCGCCAAGGAAACGTCGACTCTTCCTGGAACACGGTGCCGATGGTGCGGTCGCCCGGCTTGCCCTGGCCGTCCAGCACCACCTCGCCCTCATAGTCCTTGAGGAAGCCGCCGATGATATTGAACAGCGTCGACTTGCCGCAGCCGCTCGGCCCGATGATGGAGATGAATTCGCCCGGCTTGACGTCGAACGACATGTCGCGAACGGCGACGATGCCGGCGTGTCCGCCGAACCTCTTTGTGACGTTTTTGATCTGAAGTCCGTGACCATGCGACATGTATTGATCCTTCGACTGGGTCTGGCTCAGGCCCCGGCAGCGTCCAGCACGACATTGATGCTCTTGAGCTGCGTGTTGTCCAGCAGCTCTTCGATGGATTCTTCGCGTCCAAGCCCGGACTGCTTGTAGCCCCCGAAGGGCACGCCGTAATAATGCGTGCTGGCGCCATTCACCCAGACATAGCCCGCTTCGACGCGCGCCGCGGCGCGATGCGCGACCGACAGGTTCTTCGTCCAGATCGAGGCCGTGAGGCCATAGCTCAACTCATTGACCGCCTGGAACATCTCGTCTTCGTCGCGCCATTTGAAAACACTGAGCACCGGCCCGAAGATTTCCTCGCGCGCGATGCGCATCTTCGGCGTCACGTCGGCGAAGATGGTCGGCTCGTAGTAGAAGCCCTTGGCGAAGGCCGGATCGTCGGGACGGCGGCCGCCGGTGACGAGTCTTGCGCCATCCTGCTTGCCGGCTTCGACGTAGTGAATAACCTTGTCGAGCTGCGCCTGGCTGACGAGGCAGCCCATTTCGGTGTCCGGATCGGTCGGGATCCCGAAGCGCAGCGCCTTGAGTTTCTCCACGACACGATCAAGCACCTGGTCGTGAATGCTCTCGTGCAGGAACGCCCGCGACGTCGAGCCGCAGGACTGGCCGAGCCAGACAAAATTCATGCCCTGGATCACGCCGGCAGCGAGCTTGTCCGGATCGGCGTCGGCATAGCCGATCAGCGCGTTCTTGCCGCCGAGTTCGAGCGACACCTTTTTCATCGTGTCCGCGGCGCCCTTGAGGATCGCCTTGCCGGTCGGGATGGCGCCGATCAGGCCGACCTTGGCGACAAGCGGATGCGCGACCATGGCTTCGCCGCAGGCGCGGCCGCCAGCCAGCACGCTGACGACACCTTTCGGAAACAGCGGGCCGATCAGTTCCGCAAGACGCAGAGTCGACAGCGGCGCCTGCTCCGGCGGCTTCATGATCACCGCGTTGCCGGCGGCGAGCGCCGGCGCTGCATGCGTCGCGGCAAACAGCATCGGGTGGTTATAGGCGTTGATGCGCACGACCACGCCGAGCGGCTCACGCACCGTGAAGCTGAGCACGTCGTCGCCGCCGGGGATCGTGTCGCCCTTGATCTCGGTGATCAGGCCGGCGAACTGCTCGAAGGCCAGCGCGCCACCCTCGCTGTCCTTGATCATGCGCTTGAAAGGGCCCCCGCAGTCGGCGGCATCGAGCATCGCCAGTTCATCGGCGTGCTGGCGGATCACTTCGGCCGCCTTGCGCAGCACCGTGGCGCGCTCGAGCGGCTTCATGCGTCGCCACACCTTGAAGCCTTCGTAGGCGGCCTTCACGGCGGCATCGACGTCTTCGGCCCCGGCCATGGCGACGGCGCCGAGGCTTTCGCCGGTCGCGGGGTTGAAGGTTTCCTGGCTCGCGCCGGAACGCGCCTTGTACCAGGCGCCACCGTAATAAAGCTCGCGCTTCACGGCGGGCAAAACGAATTCAGCAGACTTCTTCAACGCAGTCGCCATGGCGGACCTCAGAACGGTAACGACACAACAAAGCTCGCGCTTACGGCGAGCCGACTTCCTTGGTTTCGGTGAGCGCGGCGACGGTGCTCGGCGCGTAGCCGGGCGCGACGTGGACATCCACGACCACCGTCTCCCCGACCTTCACCGCGGCGATGGCTTCCGCCAAGGTCTTGGCCAGGTCGACGTGACTCTTGACGGGGCCGAAGGCGGTTGCGCCCTGAGCGCGCGCGAACATGACGATGTCAGGCTCCGGATCGGCGATGCGTTGGCCGATCCAGCGGTTTTCGACGGGACGGCCGCGCATCACGGCGACGCGCTCCTGATGCACCTCGTCGTTGAAGTACGAGTGGTTGTTGGCGACGACCGTGAGCATCGGCACCTTGTAGTGCACGGCGCTCCACAGCGCGGTGACACCCATCAGGTAATCGCCGTCGCCGAGGATCGCGACCGGCAAGCGGCCCGTGCCCTTGAGCGCCAGCGCGGCGCCGACGGCCATGCCGGGACCGGAGCCGACACCGCCGCCGCCGGAATGACCGATCTGATCGAGCGGATGCTCGAAGGGCCAGTACGAGCCGTCCCAGCCGAGCGGCAGGCGCGACAGGCACACCGCCTCATTCTTCACGGCGTCGCGCAAGGTGAGCGCGATGTCCTTGAGCGTGATCGGGCCCTCGCCCGTTCCCTTCGCCACCTTGGTCGGCGTCTTGCTGTAGGCGCGCTTCGGCGCCGGCAGCGCCTTGACCAGCGCCGGCACCGCCGCTTCCGGCGTCACGGCGAGCCGCACGTCCACCGGCGGCAGCGCCATGTAGCCCATGTCCCATCCGTTATGAACATGGTGATCGACCGAGACATGGATCACCTTGGCCGGGCAGCCTTCCGGCCACGCCTGCTTCAAGGTGCCGGCCAGATCGACCCAATCGAGGCTGAGCACGACATCGCTGCTCTGCAGCTTGCCCAGCGATTCCTTGCTGATGAACATGCCGCGCGGCATGGCATGCAGTTCGTGCTCGCTGGGAAAGCTGGCGCCGACCTTGAGGTCGGTGAACACGGTCGCGCCGAGTTGCTCGGCAAGCCGCACGCGGTCCGCCCAGGCCTTGGGATCGCGCGATACGCGGCCCGACAGGATGACCGGCGACTTGGCGTTCGTCAGCAGACGGAGAGCGGCATCGAGACTGGCCGGGTCGGGGCTCGGCGACGGAATCGCCTTGTAGCGGGCCATGTCCGGCATCGGCGCGCCGCCTGCGTGCTTGGCTTCCTGCATCGCCGAATCGAGCACAATGTAAACGGGGCCGCACGGCGCGGTGGTCGAAATCTGCATGCCGCGCAGCAGCGCTTCTTCGGCCGCCTCGACGGAGGCCGGCTGATCATCCCACTTCGTATAGTGCCGGGTGATCGAAGCTTGATCGCGCGAGGTATGGATCCAGTCGATAAACGGACGGCGCTTGTTGGCATCGACCGGACCGGTGGCGCCGAGGATCATCATCGGCACGCGGTCGCACCAGGCGTTGAAGATCGCCATGGTGCCGTGCATGAGGCCGACATTGCTGTGCAGCACCACGGCCAGCGGCTTGCCAGCCACCTTGGCATAGCCGTGCGCGATGGCGACCGCCGCCTCTTCGTGCAGGCACAGCAGCATCTGCGGCCGCTCGTTGCCGAGCAGATTGACCAGACTATCATGCAGGCCGCGGAAACTAGCGCCGGGGTTCAGGCAGATGAACGGCAGATCGAGTTCCCGGATGATCCGGGCAATGCGATCGCTGCCCCATCCCTCTTCAACCGAATTCGGTAGCGTCGGCACCTCGGGGATGCCGGAATTGCTTCGCGACTCGCCTGCCTTGTTACGCACGCCTGAACTTCCTCTCGTCGCTTAGGATGATGATTACTTCGCCGAGCCCGCGCCCGGGCCGACATAGAACATCAGCGTCGACAGCGCGGTCTCACGCTCGTCATTCGTGAGCTGGCTGGTGAAGTAATCCACGTGGGGCTTCACTTCATTGTCGATGCGATCGCAGATCGCTCTACCCGCCGGCGTGATCTTGAGGATCGTGACGCGGCCGTCCGAGGCGTCGGAATCACGCTTGAGATACTTGGACTTGACCAGCCCCTTGATCAGGTTGGAGGCGAAAGCCGGCGCGATATCGAGCCGCTCGGCGAGTTCGCTCACGCGCAGCTCCTGATTGCGGCTGCCGTAGACCTGGAGCAGCGCCTGATGCGCCAGCGATTCCAATCCGACCTCCTTGGCCTTCTCCTCTATGATGCGGAAGACCTTGCGCAGGATGTAGCGCACGTGCGCGACGGCTGCAAAATACTCGTGCTTGTCGGCACCGTTGCGCGACCGCGCGGCGGCGGCCGAGCGCTTTTCAATCTTCGCGAAGTTGAGGACCACGTTCATCGTCGTTTCCCGGCATTTGCAACGCCGCCCTGTCGTGCCGTTATGGGCGATAACAGCGGCGTTGTTGATTCGAATTAGTTAGTTAACATATCTTTCTGGGAATGCCAGCCCTATTTCCGGCGCGGTTGCACCGCCTGCGCCGCGGCGGTATCGGACGGTGCGCCGCCCGCCTTTCGGGCGGCCTGACCCGCGGTTTATGTATGTTTACAACCTTAGTTCTATAATATATGCCAGACCTTACCGCCGCCGGACCGCGGGTCGCGGCGACGAACAGGATTGGCACGTGACCCAGCGCATCATCGTCGGCATCAGCGGCGCCTCCGGGGCGATCCTCGGTATCCGAACACTTGAAGCCCTGCGCGCGGCCCGCGTCGAGACGCATCTCGTGCTGAGCAAGTCGGCGGCTCTGACGATTTCCAGCGAAACCGATCTTACCCCCGCGCGGGTGCGCGACCTCGCCGACGTCACCTACAAGGCCGAGAATATCGGCGCCGCCATCGCCAGCGGCTCGTTCAGAACCATGGGAATGATCGTCATCCCCTGCTCTATCCGCTCGCTGTCCGAGATCGCCTACGGCAATACGACGACGCTGCTGACGCGTGCCGCCGACGTCGTCCTCAAGGAACGCCGCAAGCTGGTGCTCGTGGTGCGCGAGACGCCTCTGCATCTCGGCCATCTCAAGACCATGACGCGGGCGGCCGAAATCGGCGCGCTGATCGCGCCGTTCATGCCCGCGCTCTACACCCGGCCGCAGACCATCGACGACATCGTCAATCACACCGTGGGCCGCGTGCTCGATCAGTTCGACATCGATACAGGAGCCGTCAAGCGCTGGGGCGAGCAGGTCCCGGCCATTGGCGAAACTAACGATTAAAGGAATGCCGGAAATGTACCGTGACTTGCGTGAATTCATCGATCTCGTGGACGGGTTGGGTGCTCTGCGGCGGATCGACAACGCCGATCCCATGCTCGAGATCGGCGGCATCACCGAGGTCGCGGCCGGCATGCCGGAATGCCCGGCCATCCTGTTCGACAACATCAAGGGTTATCCGGCGGGGCATCGCATCCTCACCAACACCACCGTCAGCGCGCAGCGCGCGGCGCTGGCGCTTGGCCTCGATCCGCATCTGCGCCCGCTCGACGCGCTGAAGGCCTGGATGGCCAAGCGCCAGACGCTGAAGACTTTCGAACCGGTCGAGGTCAAGGACGCCGCCTGGCTCGAGAACTCGATGACGGGCGACGACGTCAATCTCGCCCGCCTGCCGGCGCCGCACTGGCATCCGGACGACGGCGGCCCCTATATCGGCTCCGGCAGTCTCGTGATCATGGGCGATGTCGACGAGGGCTGGGTCAACGCCTCGATCTATCGCGTCCAGGTGCACGGCAAGGACCAGGTGACGATCCAATTCGATCATCAGGGCCGCCACGGCGCGATGATCTCCAAGAAATACTGGGAGCGCGGCAAGCCCTGCCCCATCGCGGTCGTCAACGGCGAAGATCCGGCGCTGTTCATCGCCGGCTTCGAATACCTGCCGGCCGGCCAGTCGGAATACGCCTTTGCCGGCGCCATCAAGGGCGCGCCGATTGAAGTGCATCGCGGCCCCGTCACCAGCCTGCCGATCCCGGCCTATGCCGAAAGCGTGCTCGAAGGCGAACTGCTGCCGATCTCCGAGACCAGCCTGCTCGAAGGACCGTTCGGCGAGTTCACCGGCTATTACGCCGCGGACAAGCGGCCGGCGCCGGTGATGAAGGTCACCGCGCTCCATCACCGCACCAACCCCATCCTGCTCGGCTCGCCGCCGATGAAGCCGCCGCGCTTCCATTTCGGCCTGCCGTTCCGCGGCGCCGGCATCTGGCAGAATCTGATCGCCTGCGGCGTCACCGACGTCATTGGCGTGTGGCAACACGTCTCCCAGCTCATGACCGTGATCGCGCTGCAGCAGCGCTATCCCGGACATGCCAAGCGCGCCGGCCTCATCGCCGCGGCGAACAGCTACATGGGCCGCCTCGTCGTCGTCGTCGATGAGGACGTCGATCCGTCCAACCTCGCCGACGTGATGTGGGCGGTGATGACGCGCTCCGAGCCCTCGGAATCCGTCGATATCGTGCGCGGCGGCTGGAGCTCGGGCCTCGACCCGCGCCTCACGCCGGAAGCGCGCGATCAGGGCCTGACGCAGAATTCCAAGATGATCATCGACGCCTGCCGACCCTTCGGCTGGCGCGACAAATACGCCAAGACCTCGGCGCTCTCGATCGCCGAGACGCGAGTCATCGAAGACAAATGGATGGCGAGCCTGAGGCCCGCCCTCCGCACCTGACCGAGACCGCCATGAGCAAGCCCAAGATTCTCGTTTTCGCGCCGCTCGCGGGCAGCGAAGCGATGATGGGCGAACTCGCCGCGCATGGCTACGACGTCGTGCTCGGCGAGCCGCATTGGCAGCAGCCCGGCAAAGCCAAGGCGTCGGATATTGCCGCCGCTGCGCGCGGCGTCGTCGCGCTGATGGGCACCTCGATCCGCGCCACGCCGATCACGCGCGAGGTGCTGGAAGCCTCG
>JAHCKF010000089.1 GCA_026125925.1 Pseudolabrys sp. | reverse complement strand
TAGCCCTTGTGCTTCGCCAGCACCTTGCGGACTTCGGCGACCAGGTCAGCTTCACTGACCGAAAACTGCGCCTCGGCCTGCTTCTTGAGATAATCCTCGCGGTCGCCTTCCGACGACGCGGCGCTCTGCGCGCCGGCGATCAGGTCACGGATGATGACCTGCTTGGCCTCGCGCTCGTTCGAGCCCTGGATGATGGCGCAAGGGCTGTGGCGCTTGTCGGCGTATTTGAGCTGCTGGCCGACATTGTTCTTCGGGTTGCCGAGATAGAGCTCGGCGCGGATGCCGGCGTTGCGCAGCTCGGTGACCATGCGCTGATAGGCGGCGACGTTGTCGCGGTCCATGATGGTGACGACCACCGGGCCGGGCTCCGGCTTGCTCGACAGCTTGCCGAGCGCGGTGAGCGCCGCCTGCAGCCGCGAGACGCCGATGGAGAAGCCGGTCGCCGGCACCGGCTGGCCCATGAAGCGCGAGACGAGGCCGTCATAGCGGCCGCCGCCGCCGACCGAGCCGAACCGCACCGGTCGGCCCTTGTCGTCCTTGATCTCGAAGGTCAGCTCAACCTCGTAGACCGGGCCGGTGTAGTATTCGAGGCCGCGGACGACGGATGAATCGATGCGAACGCGGCCGTTGTCGTAACCCGCGGCGCGCACGAGATCGCCGATGGCGCGCAGTTCGTTGACGCCGTCGAGGCCCGCATTGGATCCCGACACCAGCGCCTCCATCTGATCGAGCATCTGCGGCACGTTGTTGGTTTCGACGCGCAGAAAGCCGAGCACGGTGTCGCAGGCAGTCTCGTCGAGGCCCGCGCCCTTGGTGAAGTCGCCGCTCTCGTCCTTGCGGCCGGAGCCGAGCAGATCTCGCACGCCGTCGAGGCCGAGACGATCGAGTTTGTCGATCGCGCGCAGAACGGTGAGGCGGCGTCGGGCATTGGCGTCGCCGCCGAGCTCGATGGCCTCAAGAATGCCGTCGAGCACCTTGCGGTTGGAGACCTTCACCACATAGTCGCCGCGCGGAATGCCGAGCGCTTCCATCGTGTCGGCAGCGAGCATGCACATCTCGGCATCCGCGGCCATCGACGGCGAGCCGACCGTGTCGGCATCGAACTGCATGAACTGGCGGAAACGGCCGGGGCCGGGCTTCTCGTTGCGATAAACGAAACCGTGGCGATAGCTGCGATAGGGCAGCGCGAGGTGCTGATAATTCTCGGCGACGAAGCGGGCGAGCGGCGCGGTGAGGTCGTAGCGCAGCGAGATCCACTGCTCGTCGTCGTCCTGCAGCGAGAACACGCCTTCGTTCGGCCGGTCCTGGTCGGGCAGGAATTTGCCGAGCGCGTCGGTATATTCGAAGGTCGGCGTCTCCACCGGCTCGAAGCCGTAGCGCTCGAAGGTGGTGCGGATGGTCTCGACCATGGCGCGGGTTGCGGCAATTTCCGCCGGGCCGCGGTCGGCCAGTCCGCGCGGCAGGCGCGCCTTGAGTTTCTGGGGCTTTTTACCGGATTTCGCGTCTGCCATCGTCGCTTCGAATATCTGGTGGTGAATTTGCGCGGTGGTAGCAGCCGTTTCCCGCTTTGTCATTAGAGGCAAAAGCGGATATCTCAGGGGCTTGTCCGATCAGCCGCCGCCCGGCGGCAGGAAGCGAGTGCACCCATGGCTTTGGCCCCGAAAATCGCATCGACCTCCGTCCCCAACGACCTCGCGCCGTTCTGGATGCCGTTTACGTCCAATCGCGCCTTCAAGGCCCGGCCGCGCATGGTGGCGAGCGCCAAGGACATGCACTACTTCACCCCGGAAGGGCGCAAGATCATCGACGCTTCGGCCGGCCTGTGGTGCACCAATGCCGGCCATAACCGCGATTCCATCGTCGCCGCGATCCAGAAGCAGGCGGCGGAACTGGACTTCTCGCCGACCTTCCAGTTCGGCCACCCCAAGGCTTTCGAACTCGCCTCGCGTATTGCCGCGCTGGCGCCGGGCGACCTCGACCACGTGTTCTTCTGCAACTCCGGCTCGGAAGCCGACGACACCGCGATGAAGATCGCGCTGGCCTATCATCGCGCCAAGGGCGACGCCACGCGCGTTCGCTTCATCGGCCGCGAGCGCGGCTATCACGGCGTCGGCTTCGGCGGCACCTCGATCGGCGGCATGGTCGCCAACCGCAAGCAGTTCGGCACGCTGCTCGCCGGCGTCGATCATCTGCAATCGACCTATAACCGTGCCGAGCAGGCCTTTTCGGTCGGCGAGCCGGATTGGGGCGAACACCTGGCCGACGAACTCGACCGTCTGGTGGCGCTGCACGATGCCTCGACCATCGCCGCCGTCTTCGTCGAACCGGTGTCCGGCTCGACCGCGGTGCTGCCGCCGCCGAAGGGTTACCTCAAGCGCCTGCGGCAGATCTGCGACAAGCACGGCATCCTGCTGGTGTTCGACGAAGTCATCACCGGCTATGGCCGCCTCGGCCATGCCTTCGCCGCCGAGCGTTACGGCGTCACCCCGGACCTGATCTGCTTCGCCAAGGGCATCACGTCGGGTTCGGTGCCGATGGGCGGTGTCATCGCGCGCAAGGGCATCCACGATGCCTTCATGACAGGGCCGGATCACGTCATCGAACTGTTCCACGGCTACACCTATTCGGCGCATCCGCTCGCCTGCGCCGCCGGTCTCGCCACGCTGGATCTCTATCGCGATGAAAAGCTGTTCGAGCGCGCCAAAAAGCTTGAGCCGGTCTGGGCACAGGCCGTCATGAGCCTCAAGGGCCTGCCGGGCGTACTCGACATCCGCGTCGTCGGTCTGATGGCGGGCATCGATCTCGCCTCGAAGCCGGACGCCGTCGGCAAGCGCGGCTACGACGCAATGGAAAGTGGCTTCCACGACCACGGCATCATGTTCCGAACCTCGGGCGATGCCATCGCCATGTCGCCGCCGCTGATCGTGACGGAAGATCAGATCGACGAGATCATCTCCAAGGTCGCGGCGATCATCAAGCAGGGGGCTTAATAAGTCTCCGCGCGGCAAACAACGTCGTCATGGCCGGGCTTGTCCCGGCCATCCACGCCTTCCTTCAAATAGACGTGGATGCCCGGCACAAGGCCGGGCATGACGGAGGTGATGGCTTCTACTTAGCTTCAGCAAATGCTGGCTTCGGCAGAACGATCGCCCAGCCGATGGCGATCTGCCCGGGCCCGCGGCGATAGGGCAGCGTGAAGGACGGCTGCACCGCGGCGTCCGGCGCGACGCTGCGATAGGCCGGCGGCACCACCTTCAAGTCCGCGTCGGTCCAGACGATGACGCCGCCGCGCGCGCGCAGGTCGTTGAGGTCGATCCACGGCGCGCGTTCCGGCTTGCCGTCGATCAGCACGCGCGGATGGCTCGGCGCGTAGTGCGCGATATTGCCGCCGTCCCACATCGAGCCGATGACGTAAGCGAGCCGCTGGCCAGTGACGGCGCGGTAACGCAGCGCGATCTCGTCGGCGAGCGCGCTGCCGGGGAAGAACACGGCGCGGTAGCGATGATCGAAACGCGGCAGGATCTCGTAATTGGTGATGAAGGCGAGCGCCAGCACGACGATCACGATCGCCCAGGTCACCACGATGCGCGCCAGGCGGAATCCCGCGATACCGTGCCGCGCCATCATCACCAGCCACAGGCCGAGGAACAGCCACAGCGGATAGCCCCACATGGCGATGGCGCCGCGGCCGGACACGAGGCCCATCAGCAGCACGACGACGAAAGGCCCGAAAGCCAGCCAGGTGACGATGCGGCGGTCGAAGGCGTCGGCCGTGAGCGCCGCCGGCGGCGCTTCGTCGGCGCGGCGCTTGGGGATGAACAGCGGCCCGGCGATCAGCAGCGAGGGGATGAGGAAGAACAATTGGCCGATGCCGAACTCGAACGGGTGCAGCAGGTGGTCGTACCAGCCGCGCGGCAGCACGGCGCGGTGCTCGGCATAGGCGAAGGGCAGGAAATCGTTGCGCACCAGCCATATCAGGTGCGGCGCGGCGATGATGAGCGCCACCGCGGCGGCGAGATAGGGCCCGGGCGTTTTCAGCGACTTGCGGGCGTCCTCGTCGAACAGCGCGAAGGCAACCATCGGCGCCACCAGCACGACGACGAAGTATTTCGCCCATAGCGATATGCCGACGGCGAAGCCGAGCAGCAGCCAGTGCCACAGCCGGCCGCCGCGCAGACCGCGGTGCAGGGCATAGCCGGCCAGCGCCCAGAACGGCAGTTGGACGACATCGTGATTGAACTTGGCGGCGGTGTAGTTGAGGTAGTGCAGGCCATCGACGATGAGGACGGCGACCAGCGCCCCGATCGGCCCCACCAGCGGCCGGGCGGTGACGAAGACCAAGGCGAGCGCGGCGACGACCGCGATCTGGGCCAGCAGGTAATAAGCGAAATCGTGGCCGGCGATGCGCCAGGCCACCTCCACCAACCACCAAGGCAGCGGGGGCAGCTTGTCGTAGCCGAGCTGCCATTCGCGGCCGTAGGTCAGCGCCTCGATCAGGTCGAGCGGCAGATTGGGGTAGAGCAGGTCAGGAAGCGCCGTCCACAGCACGGCGTGGGCCGCGAGAATGGCCAGCAGCGCTCGCTCCGGAGCAGCCGCGATCCTGGCGAGGATGGACGTCGAACGCGAAGCCTGCATCGGCGTGAAGTTCCGGTTGGGTCGGCCCTTGGCTCCGACTTAGCCGCTTAACCGGCCTGCGCCAAATGTGCTGGGGAAGGGTGGCTTAACGCCGTTACCATAGCAGGAATTCCCGGTTGCGCAGGCGCGTCGGCTCATGGACATTGGGGCGGGCGGAGGCGAATCACCGGCCATTGCCCCAAGACTGCCCCGAACTGCCAATTGTGCGACTTGCCGACCCTGACCGAGGCTCCGCGGGATCCTGAATCAGATGCTTCGTCTCAGCGCCATCTTCATTGCGATCTGCATGGTGCTCATCGCCGGCTCGATCGGCGCTGTCCTGTATTTCGGCGTCAAGCTGGATCTGCGCACGTCGGCCATCATAGCGCTCGGCGCGCTGATCGTCATGGCGCTGTACAACTCCATCACCAGCCGCCTGCGCGACCGCGGCGTCCTCGGCGACCAGATCGCCGACCTGTCGCGCGGTACCGCCGATCTGTCGCGGCAGATGGCCGAAATGTCGCGGCGTCTGGCCGCGGTCGAAAGCCGCGTCGAGCAGACCGTCAACCGCGCGCGCGGCGCCGTCGACCCGATCGCCGCCGAGATCGGTGAACTCGGCGGTCTGGTGCGGCAACTGGCCGAGACCGTCGCCGCGCACGAGACGATGCTCGGCACGCCGAACGGCGTCCAGCACCAGCCGGCGGCGACGCCGGCCGCGGCGATGGCGATGGCACCGTCGGCCTCGGCCGCTCCCGATGAGGCGGCTGAGGTGCCGCTGGCGCTGAAAGAAACCGACGCGGTGAGCGGGCCGCGCCGGTTCAAGAACCTGTCGCGCGAAGAGATCAGCGACATGGTCGCACGCGCCGCCGACGCCAATCGCATCGATCTCTATCTGCAGCCGATCGTGACGCTGCCGCAGCGCAAGGTGCGCTTCTATGAGGCGCTGTCGCGGCTGCGCACCGAGGACGGCGAGATCATCCCCGCCGTCGATTTCGTCGAAGTCGCGGAAACGGCCGGGCTGATGCCCAAGATCGACAACATGCTGGTGTTCCGCTGCGTGCAGGTGGTGCGCCGCCTGCAACTCAAGAGCCGTGATGTCGGCCTGTTCTGCAACATCAACGGCACGACGCTGACCGATGCCGTCTTCTTCAAGCAATTCCTCGACTTCATGCGGGCCAATCGCGCGCTCGCCGGCTCGCTGATGTTCGAATTCACACAGGCGGCCTATCGTTCGTTCGGCCCGATCGAACATGAGAGCCTCGCTGCGCTGGCCGACTGCGGGTTCAAGTTCTCCATGGACCACGTCACCGATCTGCGCTTCGAGCCGAAGGAGCTGGCCGACCGCTCGTTCCGTTTCGTCAAGGTGCCGGCCAACCTGCTGCTCAACCGCGCCGCCACGGCACAGAGCGACATTCAGGCCGAGGATCTCGCCGATCTTCTGGCGCGCAACGGCATCGATCTCGTCGGCGAGCGCATCGAGAACGAAAGCACGGTGATCGATCTCTTGGATTACGACGTGCGCTTCGGCCAGGGCTTCCTGTTCTCGGCGCCGCGTCCGGTGCGCGCGGAAGCGCTGCAAGGTGGCGCAGCGCCGCCGCCGGCTCCGGAAAATCCCGCCGCCACCAAGACGTTGAGCGAATATCTCGCCGCCAACGCGCATACCGTTTGACCGGAACTCGAACGTGCCAAATCTCGAACCGCATTTCTCGGCGCTTGCGTCCGCCTATGACGTGTTCCTGTCCGATGTCTGGGGCGTCGTACATAATGGCGAAGTGTCGTTTCCGGACGCCTGCGATGCGCTGATGCGCGTGCGCGCCACCGGCAAGGTCGTGATCCTCATCACCAATGCGCCGCGTCCGGGCGAAGCGGTGATTCGCCAGATCGACCATCTGCATGTGCCGCGCGAAGCCTATGACGGCATCGTCTCCTCCGGTGACGTCACGCGCGACGTCATCACGCATCGCAAGGGGCAGACCATCTGTCACATCGGTCCCGAGCGCGACCATTCGATCTTCAAGGACCTGCACGCCACGTTCGCGCCGCTGGAAAAGGCCGACTACATCGTCTGTTCCGGCCTCTATGACGACGAAGCCGAGAAGCCGGAAGACTATCGGGAGCGGCTGGAGATCGCGCTGAAGCGCAAGCTGTTCATGGTCTGCGGCAACCCGGATCTCGTCGTCGAGCGCGGCTCGCGGCTGATCTATTGCGCCGGCTCGATCGCCGATCTCTACGCGACGATGGGCGGCGAAGTGCTTTACGCCGGCAAGCCGTATCGGCCGATCTACGATATGGCGCTGGCGAAAGCGGAGGCCGCGCTCGGCGGTAAGGTCGATATGAAGCGCGTGATGGCGATCGGCGATTCCGTGCGCACCGATCTCAAAGGCGCGCGTGCCTTCGGCATCGACATGCTGTTCATCGCCGCCGGCATTCACGCCGAGGAATTCGGCGGCCGCGATACGCCGCAGCGCGACGCGATGAAGACGGTGTTTGCCGCCGCCGGCGAAATGCCGACCGCGGTGATGAAGCATCTGGTCTGGTGATCACGTAATCGGCGCCGGATTGAACAGCGCGAGCTGATTGTACAGGCCCCACTTGTCGGTGCAGGTCTTCTTGCGGCCGCTCGCGACATCGAGGATGAGACGGAACAGCTCCCAGCCGACCTCCTCGATGGTCGCCTCGCCGGTAGCTATGGTTCCCGCGTTAAGGTCGATGAGATCCGACCAGCGCTCGGCGAGCTCCTTGCGCGTCGCCACCTTGATCACCGGCACCGACGACAGACCATAGGGGGTGCCGCGGCCGGTGGTGAAGATGTGGACGTTCATGCCGGACGCCAGTTGCAGCGTGCCGCAGACGAAGTCGGAGGCGGGGGTGGCGGCGAAGATGAGGCCCTTGTCCTTGACGCGTTCGCCGGGCGCCAGCACGCCGGAAATGGCACTGGAGCCGGATTTCGCCGACGAGCCGAGCGCCTTTTCGACGATGTTGGCAAGGCCGCCCCTCTTGTTGCCGGGGGTGGTGTTGGCCGAGCGATCGACGCCGCCCTTGTCGAGATAATCGTCGTACCACTGCATTTCGCGGATCAGGTCCCGCGCCACCTGCTCGCTCGCCGCCCGCGGCGTCAGCAGATGGATGGCGTCGCGCACCTCGGTGACTTCGGAGAACATCACCGTGGCGCCGGCGCGTACCAGCAAATCGGAGGCGAAGCCTAAAGCCGGGTTGGCGGTGACGCCGGAGAAGGCGTCGCTGCCGCCGCATTGCATGCCGACGACGAGATCGGAGGCGGGGCAGGTTTCGCGCTTGCGCTCGTTCAGGACCTTCAGCCGCTCGTCGGCCATGCGCATGATGAGTTCGATCATGGCGCCGAACGAGGTCAGGCTCTCGTCCTGCAGGCGCATGATTTCGGCATCGGCGTCCTTGCCGGCGGGCAGCAGCCGCTCTGGCGATAATTTCTCGCAGCCGAGGCCGACCACCATCACCTCGCCGCCGTAGTTCGGATGGCGGGCGAGGTTCTGCAAGGTGCGGATCGGGATCTCCGACTTCGGCGCGTTGATGGCGACGCCGCAGCCATAGACATGCGTCACCGCGACCACGTCATCGACATTCGGATATTTCGGCAGCAACTCGTCCTTGATGCGCTTGAGCGCGATCTCCAGCGTGCCGGCGACGCACTGCACGCTGGTGGAGATGGCGAGGATGTTCTTGGTGCCGACGGTGCCGTCCTTGTTACGGTAGCCCTCGAAGGTATAGCCCTCGAGCGGCGGCAGGGCAGGTGGGGTGCGGGTGGCGAGTTCGAGGCCCTCGAGGCTGGGCGGCGCCGGCATGCGCACCCGCGATTCCTCGACCCAGGACCCGGCGGCGATGTCGTCCACCGCGTAGCCGATGACTTCGCCGTAGCGGACGATCGGCCGGTCCTTCGGGATTTCGGTGAGCGCCACCTTGTGGCCCTGCGGCACGTAATCCTTCAGCGTCAGGCCGTCGGGAAAGCGCGAGCCGGCCGGCATGCCGAAGGCATTGGCGACGATGGCGACGTTGTCGGCGTCGTTGAGCTTGATGTAGCGCGGCGTCTCGGCGGGCGGCTTCACCGGTATGGTCATCATACGTCTCCGGGCAAGACGCTAATATAGCGCGCGCGGGCGATGAGGGAAGGCACCTCGGATTGCTGTAGCCCGGCTGAGCGCAGCGAAAGCCGGGAGCGGCCATTCCCGGGTTTCGCTTCGCTTCACCCGGGCTACAAAGGCTGCGCTTACGCCGCCGGGGCGTCGGCCGGTTCGAACACGGCGTCGATCTTGGCCTTCAGCGTCTGGGCGTTGAACGGCTTGACGATATAGTTGGAGACGCCGGCCTTCTTGGCGGCGATGACGTTCTCGGTCTTGGATTCGGCGGTGATCATGATGAACGGCGTTGCCGCCAGGGCTTCATCGCCGCGGACCTGGCGCAGCAGGTCGTAGCCGGTCATAGGCTCCATGTTCCAGTCGGAGATGACGAGGCCGTACCGGCGCTCGCGCATCTTGGCCAGCGCCGCGCGCCCGTCATTGGCCTCGTCGATTTCGACAAAGCCGAGCTGCTTCAACAGATTGCGGATAATGCGGACCATCGTGGAGTAGTCGTCCACGACCAGCACCGGCATCGACAGATCGACGGCCATGATCTTATCCACGCCCCGCCCGGGGCGTCCCCATCGCTATTGTTCGTACTCTAACGTTCCGCTTTTGAATATCCGGTTAACTTGAAGCTTTGGTAACGGACTAATAACTCTTAACGCTGTCCATACTTGGATATGGCGGTTGCCTAACGTGGTGGCCGAAGCGTAAAGAGCGGCAACCCGCTGACACAACGGCCCGAATTGGCGCGAGAATCCGACCCGACATGAGCGAAGTTTCGTCCGACCGGCCCTTTACCGTCGTGACCGATGGCGAGCCGGGTGCGCTGTATGGCGCCGTGGTTGCCATCGGCAATTTCGACGGCGTGCATCGCGGCCACCGCCAGGTGATCGGCACCGCGCTCGAGCGCGCCGCCCAGCTTGGCCGCAAGGCCGCGGCCCTCACGTTTTCGCCGCATCCGCGCAGGTTCTTTCAGCCGCACGCGCCGCTGTTCTCGCTGTCGAGCGACCGCAACAAGCTGCGGCTGCTGGCTGGAACCGGTCTCGACGGCGCCATCGTGTTCCACTTCGACGCTGCCTTCGCCGCGACGACGGCCGAGGATTTCGTGCGCCGCATTCTTGTGGAGAAGTTCGGCATCGGCGGCGTCGCCATCGGCTATGACTTTCACTTCGGCAAAGGCCGCGCCGGATCGCCGAATTTCCTGAGTTTCGAAGGCACGCGGATCGGATTTCCGGTCGATGTCGTGCCACCCTTGGAAGACGAGGGCAGGCCGGTGTCGTCCGGCTCGATCCGCGAGACGCTCGCGCAGGGCAAGGTCGTCGAGGCGGCCGAACTGCTCGGCGCGCCGTGGTTCATCACCGGCGAAGTCATCCATGGCGAGAAGCGCGGCCGCGAGCTCGGCTTTCCGACGGCCAATATCCGGCTCGATCCGTCTTGCCAGCTCAAGCACGGCATCTACGCGGTGCGCGCCGATATCGACGGCCAGCGCGTCGATGGCGTCGCCTCGTTCGGCACGCGGCCGATGTTCGACGACGGCGCGCCGCTGCTCGAGATCTTCCTGCTCGACTTCGAGGGCGATCTCTACGGCAAGACGCTCGATGTCGCCTTCATCGGCTGGATCCGTCACGAACAGAAATTCCCGTCGATCGAGGCCTTGAAGAGGAACATGATCGCCGACGTTGCCCAGGCGCGCGCGTCGCTGCAGCGATCGGGCAAGGCGTTTCCGCGGTTGGGGACTCTCTAGCCGTCATCCCGGGCGAGCGACAGCGAGACCCGGGACCCATAGCCACCGCGCCATCGAGATGTCACGGCGTATGGGTCCCCGCTTTC
>JAHCKF010000088.1 GCA_026125925.1 Pseudolabrys sp. | reverse complement strand
GGCGAGTCGATCAAGGCCGCGATCAACTGGATCAAGTCGATCGCCTCCGATCCGGAAGTCGGCCACATCTATGAGGGCACGGTCGTCAAGGTGATGGACTTCGGCGCCTTCGTGAACTTCTTCGGCGCCAAGGACGGCCTCGTCCACATCAGCCAGCTCGCCAAGAACCGCGTCAACAAGGTCACCGACGTCGTCAAGGAAGGCGACAAGGTCAAGGTGAAGCTGCTCGGCGTCGACGATCGCGGCAAGGTCCGCCTGTCGATGAAGGCGGTCGACCAGGAGACCGGCGAGGACATTGAAGGCAAGCGGGACGGCGACGACCAGCAGGCCGCCAGCGCCGAGTAAGAGTTCAACTCGTCACGACATCGAATGGCCGGGCCGACGCCCGGCCATTTTTGTTTTCTAATACGCAAGTCCGGATGATTTGACCGATCCTCCGCTCATTCCCGCGTAAGCGGGAATCCAGTTTCAATTTTAGCTGGATCCCCGCTTTCGCGGGGATGAACGGAAATTGGCTTCGGACTAAAGCCGCATACGCTCACTGCACCTTCAACGTCTCGGCGATGATGTCGCCGAGCGCGACGAAGTCCCCCTTGCGCGGCGAGGTGCGCCGCCAGGCGAGCCCGACCGCGCGGCCCGGCGCCGGATCGGAGAAGCGCAACAGCTTGACGCGGTCGTCGCGCAGCTCGACGTCGACCGCCACCTTCGGCAGCAGCGTGACGCCGTAGCCGTTCGCCACCATCTGGATCACCGTCGCGAGGCTGGTCGCGCCGAGCGCCGAGTCGCGCCGTTCGCTGGCACACAGCGCCAGCGCCTGGTCGCGCAGGCAGTGCCCCTCTTCGAGCAGGATCAGCCGCTTCTGGTCGATGTCCTTCGCGGTGACGCGCGCGCCGTCGCGGCGGCAGTCGGTCGCCGGCACCGCGAGCAGGAACGGGTCCTGGAAAATCTCGCGGGTCTCGAGTTCCGCATCCTGCACCGGCAACGCCAGCATCACGACGTCGAGCGCGCCGCGCGTCAGCTCGTCGAGCAGCATGCGCGTCTGCGTTTCGCGCAACTCGATCTGCAGATCGGGGAAACGGCGCTGCAGTTCGGGCAGCACCTTGGGCAGCACATAGGGCGCGAGCGAGGGAATGACGCCGAACTGCAGGCGGCCGCTGAGGAGCTGCCCGCGGTGGCGCGCGAAGTCCTGCAGGTCGCGCGCCTCCGACAGCACGCGCTCGGCGCGGCGCACCACTTCGATGCCGACATCGGTCAGCGCGATCTCGCCGGCGCGGCGCTCGACCAGCTCGGTGCCGAGCTCGTTCTCGAGTTCCTTGATCTGCATCGAGAGCGCCGGCTGCGTCACCGAACAGTCCTCGGCCGCCCGCCCGAAATGCATGTGGCGGGCGAGAGCAGTCAGATACCGGAGCTGTCGCAAAGTAATCATGATGATTAGATATTCTTATCGTATATCCCAGATAATACGATTAGACCTTATCATCGATCTGGAGCAAGTTGAATTTGCGCACCCCCGCGAGGAGGATCGCTGATCCGGATCAATCAATGGAAGGAACGGCTGCGGCACTATTCCGCCGGCCATGGTTCGCGAACGCCATAAGGTTTAGATACGGAATAACTCGAAGAACACGACCGAAGGAATCGGGAGAGAGAGATGGACGCAAAGACTGACGACAAGAACGCGGGCCAGTGCCCGTTCAACGCCCGTGGACACACCAACCGCGACTGGTGGCCCGACCATCTGGACATCCAGGTGCTGCATCGGAACTCCACGCTGTCCGACCCGATGGGCAAGGACTTCGACTACGCCAAGGAGTTCAAGTCGCTTGATCTCAACGCGGTCATGGCGGACCTGAAGGCGCTGATGACGAACTCGCAGGACTGGTGGCCGGCCGACTTCGGTCACTACGGCGGCCTGATGGTCCGCATGGCCTGGCACTCCGCCGGCACCTATCGCATCACCGACGGCCGCGGCGGCGCGGGCGCCGGCCAGCAGCGATTCGCTCCGCTCAACTCGTGGCCGGACAACGTCAACCTCGACAAGGCGCGCCGGCTGCTGTGGCCGATCAAGCAGAAATACGGCCGCAAGATTTCCTGGGCGGACCTGATGGTGCTCGCCGGCAACGCGGCGCTGGAGTCGATGGGCTTCAAGACCTTCGGCTTCGCCGGCGGCCGCGCCGACGTGTGGGAGCCGGAGGAACTCTACTGGGGTCCGGAAGGCACCTGGCTCGGCGACGAACGCTATTCGGGCGAGCGCCAGCTCGCGGAGCCGCTCGGCGCCGTGCAGATGGGCCTCATCTACGTCAACCCGGAAGGCCCGAACGGCAACCCGGATCCGCTCGCCGCCGCGAAGGACATCCGCGAGACGTTCTACCGCATGGCGATGAACGACGAGGAAACCGTCGCGCTGATCGCCGGCGGACACACCTTCGGCAAGACCCACGGCGCGGGCGATCCTTCGCTGGTCGGTCCGGCGCCGGAAGCCGGCCAGCTCGAGGACCAGGGCCTCGGCTGGAAGAGCACGCACGGCACCGGCATGGGTGCCGACGCGATCGGCGGCGGCCCGGAAGTCACCTGGACGCAGGAGCCGACCCGCTGGACCAACCTGTTCTTCAAGAACCTGTTCGACTACGAATGGGAGCTGACGAAGAGCCCGGCCGGCGCCAAGCAATGGGTGGCCAAGAACGCCGCCGCCGATGTGCCGGATGCCTTCGACAAGTCGAAGAAGCACAAGCCGACGATGCTGACGACCGACCTGTCGCTGCGCTTCGACCCGGCCTACGAGAAGATCTCGCGGCGCTTCTACGAGAACCCGGATCAGTTCGCGGACGCCTTCGCTCGCGCCTGGTTCAAGCTCACGCATCGCGACATGGGCCCGCGCGTCCGCTATCTCGGGCCGCAGGTGCCGAAGGAAGAGCTGATCTGGCAGGACCCGCTGCCGCCGGTCGATCACGAACTGATCGGCGACAAGGATATCGCCGACCTCAAGGCGAAGATCCTGGCCTCGGGCCTCACGGTGCAGCAGCTCGTCTCCACCGCCTGGGCTTCGGCCTCGACGTTCCGCGGCTCCGACAAGCGCGGCGGCGCCAATGGCGCGCGCATTCGCCTGGCGCCGCAGAAGGACTGGGAAGTCAACAACCCGGCCGAACTCAAGACCGTGCTGGCCAAGCTCGAAGAGATCCAGAAGGGCTCGGCCAAGAAGGTGTCTCTCGCCGATCTGATCGTGCTCGGCGGCTGCGCCGCGGTCGAGAAGGCGGCCAAGGATGCCGGCGTCACCGTCACGGTGCCGTTCACGCCGGGCCGCACCGACGCGACGGCCGAGCAGACCGACGTGCCGTCCTTCGCGCCGCTCGAGCCCCGCGCCGATGGCTTCCGCAACTACATCAGCGGCAAGCATCAGTTCATGGCGCCGGAAGAAGCGCTGGTGGACAAGGCGCAGCTCTTGACGCTGACCGGTCCGGAAATGACCGTGCTCGTCGGCGGCCTGCGCGTGCTCGGGGCCAATGCCAATGGCGCCAAGCATGGCGTCTTCACCAAGACGCCGGGCAAGCTGACGAACGACTTCTTCGTCAATCTGCTGACCATGGACACCGAATGGCTGCCGGCCAAGGACGGCATCTACGAAGGCCGCGATCGCAAGACCAAGGACCTGAAGTGGACGGCGACGCGCGTCGACCTGATCTTCGGTTCGCACTCGCAGCTCCGCGCCTTCGGTGAGGTTTATGCCTGCGCCGACTCCAAGGAGAAGTTCGTGCAGGACTTCGCCGCGGCATGGGCCAAGGTGATGAACGCCGACCGCTTCGACATCGTCGGCCCCGGCAAACAGAAGGCGGCGTAAGCGCGTCGCAGCGATGAAGCTGAAACGGCCCGGAGAAATCCGGGCCGTTTTTGTTTCTTCTTGACCGGTATCAAGGTCCGGCCGGTTTTCCGGCCTAGGATGGCCCAACGCGTCGGCACAACGAGGCGCGCCGACAGGATTTGTCATGGCCCCGCCATCCCCGCTCGAGCGTCCCCACAGCCAACCCGCCCGCGATGTGCTGGCCGCGCTCGGCGTGGCGCCCGATCACGGGCTGAGCGAAGATGAAGTCGCGCGGCGGCGCGCGCGGGCCGGGTCCAACACCATCGAGGCCACCCGCGAGGCCAATACGCTGGCTCTGCTGCTGCACCAGTTCGTCAGCCCCGTGGTCTATCTGCTTGGCGGCGCCGCGGCGCTCGCCTTCTGGTTCGGCGAAATCGAAGAAGGCGTCGCCATCGTCGCCGTGCTCGTCATCAACGCGCTGATCGGCTTCGTCACCGAACTCAAAGCCGCGCGCTCGATCGAGGCGCTGCGCAAGCTGGGCAGCCACGCCGCACGCGTCCGGCGGGACGGCCACGTGCGCAGCATCGAAGCCGGGGAACTGGTGCCCGGCGATATTGTGCTGATCGAGGCCGGCGATGCGGTGGCCGCCGACATGCGGCTCATCGAAGCGGCTGGCCTGGCGGCCGACGAATCGACCGTTACCGGCGAGTCGGTGGCGGTGGAGAAATCGGCCAAGGCCGTGGCCGCCGAGGCCCGGCTGCCGGAACAGCATTCGATGCTGTTCAAGGGCACCGCCGTGTCGCGCGGCAGCGCCGTCGCCGCAGTGACGGCGACCGGCCTTTCGACCGAACTCGGCCGCGTCTCGAAGCTGGTCGAGGAATCCGAACCCGGCGCCTCGCCGCTGGAACGCAAGCTGGCGCGGCTGTCGCTGCAACTGGTCTGGGGCACGCTGGCTCTGGCGGCCGTGCTGATTGTCGTTGGACTGTGGACCGGCAAGGAGCCGTTCCTGATTATCGAAACCTCTATCGCGCTCGCGGTCGCCGCCATTCCCGAAGGCCTGCCGATCGTTGCGACTTTGGCGCTGGCGCGCGGCATGTGGCGCATGGCGCAGCACAATGCGCTGATCGAGCGCCTTGCCGCGGTCGAGACGTTAGGGGCCACCACTGTCATCCTCACCGACAAGACCGGCACGCTGACCGAAAACCGCATGACGGTGCGGCGGCTCTGGGTGCCGGACGGCGAGATCGACCTCAACGAGCCAAAGAAGGAACTGGCGCAGGACGCGGAAGCGACCCTGCTGCTGCGCATCGCCGTGCTGTGCAACGACGCCGCGCTCGAGAACGAGAAGGACACGGGAACGGGCGATCCGATGGAGTTGGCGCTGCTGCGCGCGGGCCTCCATGCCGGACTGTCACGCGAGCGGCTGGCGCATCGCAATCCGGTGGTGCGCAAGGAAGCCTTCGACACCGCGACCAAGAAGATGGCCACGGTGCACAAAAGCGGTGACGGCTATCTTTTTGCGGTCAAGGGTGCGCCGGAAGCCGTGCTCGAATCCTGCAACACGGTCTATGACGACGGCCGGGTCGTGCCGCTGACCGACGCCATGCGCAACGACTGGGCGCAGCGCGTCGATCATCTCGGCCATCACGGTCTGCGCGTCATCGGCTGCGCCATGAAGATGGGCACCGGCGCCGACGTCGCGCCCTACGAAGGATTGACCTTCGCCGGGCTGATCGCGCTTGAGGACCCGGCGCGCGAGAATGTGCCGGAAGCGATCGCCGACTGCCGGCGCGCCGGCATTCGCGTTGTCATGGTGACGGGCGACCATGCCGTGACCGCGCGCAGCATCGGCCGCGCCGTCGGCCTCGGCGACGCCGCAGGCCATGTGATCGAAGGCCGCCATGTGGCGCGACTGATCGAGAACGGCGATCCGGCGATTTTCGAGGCCGGTATTTTTGCCCGCGTCAGTCCTGCCGAGAAACTGAGTCTGGTGCGCGCGTTCCAGCAACGCGGCGACATCGTCGCCATGACCGGCGACGGCGTCAACGATGCGCCGGCGCTGCGGCAGGCGGATATCGGCGTCGCGATGGGGCTGCGCGGCACCGATGTGGCGCGCGAGGCCGCCGCCATGATCCTGCTCGATGATGCCTTCCCCAGCATCGTCCGCGCCATCCGCGAAGGCCGCGTCATCTTCGGGAACATCCGGCGCTTCGTCGCCTATCTGATGTCGTGCAATCTGAGCGAGGTGCTGGTGGTCGGACTCGCCGTGCTGCTCGCTTTGCCGCTGCCGATCCTGCCGCTACAGATTCTCTACCTCAACCTGATCACCGATGTGTTTCCGGCCTTTGCGCTGGCGCTCGGCGAGGGCGACCGCGACATCCTCAAGCGGCCGCCGCGCGATCCGAAACAGCCGCTGCTGTCGCGATCGCAATGGATCGGCATTGTCCTGCAAAGCATCGGTCTCGCAATCGCGACCTTCGCCGCGCTCATGGCGGCAAGGTTCTGGCTCGGTCTCGACGGCGGCGCGGTCGTGACCGTGACCTTCCTGACGCTCGCCTTCGCCCAGCTCTGGCATGCCTTCGACATGCGGCATCCGCGCTCGTCATGGCTGCGCAACGAGATTGTGCGCAATCCGTGGCTTTGGGCCTCGCTCGGGCTATGCACGCTGCTGCTGGTGATACCGGCCTACGTATCACCGCTGGCGGGCGTTCTCGGGCTGACGCCGCCGACCGCCGCGATGTGGGCGGTGGTCTTCATATTCAGCGTCGCGCCGATGCTGGTAACGCAGGCCGTTCTCGCCGTGCTCGCGCGAGCAAAGGCCACACCTTGAATCAACGCACCGCGTAGCGCGCGATGACGTCGCGGTCGGGCTCGAGACCGAGGCCCGGCCCGGTCGGCACAGCAATGGCGCCGTCGATGTCGAGCGCCAGAGCATCGCCCCACAGACAGGCGGCGCGGTCCATGTAGTACCACTCGACGAGCGAGGCATCCTCGCGCAACGACAGCATCTGCAAGGTGGCGATGAGGCCCGGTCCGAAGTAAGGCGAATGCGGCATCAGCCGCACATTGGAGCGGTCGGCCAGCGCGGCGACTCGGCCGAATTCGGTGACGCCGCCGACCTTGGTGATGGAGGGCTGCGCCCAGGTCACGGCGCGATGCGAGATCATCTCGTTGAACTGCCAGGCGGTGCAGGCATTTTCGCCGGCCGCGACGGCGACGCGGCCGTTCATCTGCACCCGCGCCTGGGAGCGGAAATCCTCCGGCGGCCACACCGGCTCCTCGAGAAACAGCGGCGCGTAAGGCCGGCACGAGGTGGCGAAGGCAATGGCCTCGGCTGCGCTCATCGGGCAGTTCATATCCACCATCAGCGGCACGTCGGGACCGATGGCGTCGCGCGCGGCGGCGACGGCCTCGACCGTCGTCTCATGGATCTTGATGGCGCGAAAGCCCTTGGCCACCGCCTTCTTGCTTTCGCTCGCCACCGCGCCCGGCTCACCGATCGACAGCAGGCTGGCATAGGCCGGAATGGCGGCGCGGCGGCGCGGGCCGATCAGATCGGACAGCGTTTTGCCGGCGATCTTGCCGGCGAGGTCCCACAGCGCGATGTCGAGACCGGAAATCGCGAACATGGTGATGCCATAACGGCCGAACAGATGCAGTTGGCGCTGCAGGCGATCGGAGAAGCCCTGAATCTCGTCAAGTTGCGGCACGGGAAGGCCGACGACGCGCGAGGCGACCATCTGGCTGATCGCGGCCACCACCGCATCCGAACAGGCATAGGCGAAGGCATCGCCCCAGCCGGTGAGACCGGTGTCGGTGACGACCTCGACCAGCACCGTGTCAAGCGCGCTCGTGCCCTTGCCAAAGCGCGCAGCATTCGCGGGACCGGCGTCGAACGGAATACGGATCTGATGGGGAATGACTTTTTCGATGATCATGCGCGATGGACCCGGCGACAAGGCCGGGAGCCTATCGGGCGACCCGCGTGCTTACAAGCGAGCGCAACCTGCTATGGCGTGATGGCCACCTTCAGAACGCCATCACGCTGATGGCCGAACAGGTCGTATGCCTTTTCGATGTCGTCGAGCTTGAAGCGATGCGTCACCAGAGGCCGCGTGTCGAGACGGTTCGACGCCACGACTTCCATCAGCCGCCGCATCCGTTCCTTGCCGCCGGGGCAGAGCGTGGTGCGGATGGTGTGATCGCCAAGACCGGCGGCGAACGGGCTCAGCGGAATCTTGAGATCGGCCGAATAGACGCCGAGCGACGATAATGTGCCGCCGGGGCGAAGCACCCGCAAAGCGCTCTCGAACGTCTGCTGGCGGCCGAGCGCTTCAATGGCGACATCGACGCCGCGGCCGTCCGTCAGCCGCATGATCTCATCCACGGCATCGACCTTGGAAAAGTCGACGATGTGGTCGGCGCCCATCTTGCGAGCAATCTCCATGCGCGCCGGCACCGAGTCGACGCCGATGATCGTGGTCGCGCCCATCAGGCGCGCTCCGGCGGTGGCGCACAGGCCGATCGGGCCTTGCGCGAACACCGCGACCGTGTCGCCGATGCGCACGTTGCCGCTCTCGGCGCCGGAGAAACCGGTCGACATGATATCCGGGCACATCAGCACCTGTTCATCGGTGAGGCCGTCCGGGATCGGCGCGAGGTTCGTCATGGCATCGGGCACGCAGAGAAATTCGGCCTGCGCGCCGTCGATGGTGTTGCCGAAGCGCCAGCCGCCCATGGCCTTGAAGCCGTGTTTGGTGCCTGGGCCGTCCTGCGCCGCGCAGCCGCAAAGGCACGCGGCGCTGTGACCGCTCGGTGTGATGGCGCCGGCGATGACACGCTGGCCTTCCTGAAAGCCCTGCACCGACGCGCCGAGCTTCTCGATGACGCCGACCGGTTCATGACCGATGGTCAGGCCCTTGGCCACCGGATACTCGCCCTTGAGGATATGGATGTCGGTACCGCAGATCGTCGTCGTGGTGATGCGGATCAGTGCGTCGAGTGGACCGATTTCGGGCACGGGCTTGTCGTCGAGAACGATGCGGTTCGGCTCGACGAAGATCGCGGCTTTCATCTTCCTGGCCATGACGGACACTCCGGTTCGGACTGAGCGGAACTTCCGCTTAACCCGGATGGAGGTGCGCGATGACGATCTAGATCAAATCACGACAGCGAAACTCTTCGTAGCCCGGGTGGAGCGAAGCGCAACCCGGGACGACGGTCAGGCCGACCCCGGGTTCCGCTGCGCTACACCCGGGCTACAAGGAGAATAATGGACGCTGGAGCGCTTTACTTCTCGCCGTTCTCGACCGAACCACCGGCTTCGCGCAGCGCCGCCGGCTGCGGCATGGCGATGACGTTGTAGCCACTATCGACGAAATGGATCTCGCCGGTAACGCCGGTCGAAAGATCCGAGCACAGATAGAGACCCGAGCCGCCGAGGTCTTCCAGTGTCACGCCTCGGCCGAGCGGCGAATATTTCTGCTGGAAGGCGAACATGTAGCGCGCATCGCCGATGCCGGCGCCCGCGAGGGTGCGGATCGGGCCCGCCGAGATGGCGTTGACGCGGATCTTCTGGTGGCCGAAGTCGACGGCGAGATAGCGGACGGAGGATTCCAGCGCCGCTTTGGCCAGACCCATGACGTTGTAGTTGGGCATGGCGCGTTCCGCGCCCAGATAGCTGAGCGTGAGCAGGGCAGCCGGACGACCTTCCATCAGCGGCAGCGCCCCCTTGGCCAGCGCCGAAAAGCTGTAGCTGCTGATGTCGTGCGCGACCTGAAAGGCACTGCGCGTGACACTATCCACGTAATCGCCGGCCAGCGCCTCGCGCGGCGCGAAGGCGATCGAGTGGATCAGACCGTCCAGACCGTCCCATGCTTCGCGCAGCGAGCCGAACAACTCGGTGATCTGCGCATCGCTGGTCACATCGCACGGGAACACGAGATCGGTATGAAATTCCCCGGCGAGACTCACCACGCGCTCCTTGACACCCTCCCCCTGGTAGGTGAACGCGAGTTGTGCGCCTTCGCGCCGCATCGCCTGTGCGATGCCGTAGGCGATGGAACGGTTGCTCAGCATGCCTGTGATCAGGATTTTCTTGTCCTGCAGAAAGCCCATGCGCCACCTCCCTTACGATTGCGTCAGATTATAGCCTTCACGCCCGGCAGGTCAGGATGGACGCCGGGGAGCGGGGATCGGCACGGGCGATTGGAGTACACTCGATTTCCATGTCGCGGCTGCTGTGGACCCTGTGCCTGCCCTGTCTGTTCGTGCTGAGCGCATGCGGGGTTCCCTGGAACAATCCCTATCCGACCTCCGAGCACGATGCCAACGTGCTCTACACCTCCTTTACGGAGCGCCCGAAGCATCTGGATCCAGTGCAGTCGTACTCGGAAAACGAGTACGTGCTGATCGCCAACATCTATACGCCGCCGCTGCAATACCACTATCTGCAGCGGCCTTACACGCTGGTGCCGCTGGCCGCAGTCGATCTTCCCAGACCGCAGTATTTCGACAGCGCGGACCGGCCGCTGCCCGATACCGCTCCGGCGCAGCAGATCGCCTACAGCGTGTACGAGGTACGCATCCGTCCGGGTCTGCAGTACCAGCCGCACCCGGCCTTTGCGCGCGACGGCAACGGCGCACTGCGCTACGCGCAGCTGAGCGAGGCCGATCTCGCCGGAATCGAAACGCCCGCCGATTTCGCGCATGCCGGCACGCGCGAGGTGATGGCCGAGGACTTCGTCTACCAGATCAAGCGGCTCGCGCATCCCC